>JAYTVG010000084.1:0-8397 GCA_043744135.1 Deltaproteobacteria bacterium
TAAAATCGTGTCGACGCCCGGGAACTTGATAAACGGCATCACCGCCTCTTTGACCGCGAAGTGTTTGCGCTGCGCGGGCACTCGCAACACCCCCTCGCGCTCAAGGTCATCCAGCGACGCGCCCGCTTGAATGCGCGCGGCGATCTTTGCCAACGGCACCCCGGTGGCCTTCGACACAAACGGCACGGTGCGTGACGCGCGCGGGTTCACCTCGATCACGAAAACGCGGTTGCGGCGCACCGCGAGCTGCGCGTTCATTAAGCCGCGCACCCCGAGTTCCATCGCCAAGCGTTTGGCGATGTCGGCGATCTCGTCGATGACCGCGGGGTCGAGCGTGTGGGGTGGCAGCACGCACGCGGAGTCACCAGAGTGCACGCCCGCCTCCTCAATGTGCTCCATGATGCCGCCGATGATGGCGCGCGTGCCGTCGCACAGCACGTCGACGTCGACCTCGATGGCACCATCCAAAAAGCGGTCGACCAAAATCGGGCGATCCTCTGACGCGCTGACGGCACGCTGAAGGTAGCGGCGCAGCTCGGTGACGCTATGCACGAGTTCCATCGCACGGCCGCCAAGTACATACGAGGGCCGCAGCAAAACCGGAAACCCCAGCGACACAGCGAGGTCCTCGACGGCTTGCGCGGTGATCGCGGTGCCACCGGGCGCTTGCAACATGCCGAGTTTGTCGACGAGCGCAGCCGAGCGCTTGCGATCCTCGGCGCGATCGATGGCGTCGGGAGGCGTCCCTAAAACGTTGACGCCCGCCTCCATGAGCCCGCGCGACAACTTCAGCGGGGTTTGCCCACCAAACTGCACGATCACGCCGAACGGCTTTTCGACGTCGACGATGTTGAGCACGTCTTCGAGCGTCAACGGTTCAAAATACAGCCGGTCGCTGGTGTCGTAGTCGGTGCTGACGGTCTCGGGGTTGCAGTTGACCATGATGGTCTCAAAGCCAGCGCTGCGTAGCGCCATCGCCGCCTGCACGCAGCAGTAGTCAAACTCCACCCCCTGCCCGATGCGGATGGGTCCGCTGCCTAAGATCATGATCTTGTCTTTGCGCTCGGTCGGTTCAGCCTCGTCGTCAAACGTGCTGATGCGCGCGCCGTCGCGCATCACTTCAAATGGCATCTCGTACGCGGAGTACAGATACGGCGTATGCGCTTCAAACTCACCCGCGCAGGTGTCGACGCGCTTCATGGTGGGCTTGATGCCGAGGCTCAAGCGGTGCGCGCGCACTTGCATCGGCGTCACGCCGAGCGCGGCACCGATGGCGTGATCAGAAAGACCTGCGCGCTTGGCGGCCCACATCGCGTCGGCGTCGATGCCGGGCAGCGTGCCGGCATGCGCCACAGCTTGTTGCGCTTGCACCATCGCGGCCATCTGCGCCACAAACCACGGATCGATGCCGGTGGCGTCGACGACGTCTTTTTGCGTCGCGCCCAAACGCAGCGCGTGCGCGACGATCCACGGACGCTCCGGGTTGGGGGTTTTCATGCGCTGTAACGCAGCTTGCAGCGCGCCATCTGCAGGCAACGCCGCGCCGCCAGCCTTGTCGATGCCGATCACGTCGAGCCCCTGCACGCCGAGCTCGAGCGAGCGCAGCGCCTTGCCAAACGCCTCTTGGAAGGTGCGACCGATGGCCATGACCTCGCCGACGCTCTTCATCTGCGTCGTGAGTTTTCGTTCCGCGCCCCTAAACTTCTCGAAATCAAAGCGCGGATGCTTCACGACGACGTAGTCGATGCTGGGCTCGAAGGCGGCTTTGGTCTTTTTGGTGATATCGTTCGTCACTTCATCAAGTGTGAAACCGACCGCCAACAACGCCGCGATCTTGGCGATCGGAAAGCCCGTGGCTTTAGACGCAAGCGCACTGCTGCGCGACACGCGCGGGTTCATCTCAACCACCACCAAACGGCCGTCGTGCGGATTGACCGCGAACTGTACGTTGCTGCCGCCGGTCTCAACGCCTATCGCTCGCAAGATCGCGATGCCGGCGTCGCGCATGGTTTGGTACTCGCGGTCTGTCAGCGTCTGCACCGGCGCCACCGTGATGGAGTCGCCGGTGTGCACGCCCATCGGGTCAAGATTTTCGATGCTACACACCACAACGACGTTGTCGTGTTTGTCGCGCATCAATTCGAGTTCGTACTCCTTCCAACCCACCAACGACTCCTCCACCAACACTTCGGTTGTGGGGCTTTGGTCGAGGCCGTACTGTGCCATCGCATCGAGCTCGTCGTCGGTGTTGGCGATGCCGCCACCCATCCCCCCCATGGTAAAGCTCGGCCGGATCACGAGCGGCAAGCCAATCTCGTTGCGGGTCGCGCGCACCTCGTCGAGCGTGTGGCAGGTGCGTGAACGCGCCGACGCGAGCCCGATCTTTTGCATGCAAGCTTTAAAGAGTTGGCGGTTTTCGGCGCGGTCGATGACGTCCGCCTTGGCGCCGATGAGCTCGATGCCGAGTTGCTTAAAGGTCCCGCGCGCGTCGAGCGCCATCGCCAAGTTGAGCGCGGTTTGCCCCCCCACTGTGGGCAGCACCGCTGACGGCCGCTCCTTTTGCAAGATAAGCTCGACGACGTCAGGGGACAGCGGCTCAACGTACGTTGCGTCGGCCAAGTCCGGATCGGTCATGATGGTGGCGGGGTTGCTGTTGATTAAGATGACGCGATAGCCGCAGGCCTTGAGGGCCTTGACGGCTTGCGTCCCCGAGTAGTCAAACTCCGCGGCCTGCCCGATGACAATAGGCCCTGAGCCAAAGACACAGATCGACGAGAGGTCCTTGCGTGCGGGCATGGACACCGCCATAAACGACATCATGCTCACAGGCAAGAGCACTACACTTCGCGCGCTTGACCGCAGCGACCTCGTGCTCGCGACGCGCTGGCTCAACGATGCGAAAATTCGCGGGCGCATCGCGAGCTACAAGCCGATGTCGATGGCGGAACAGGAGCGCTGGTATGAGCGCACGATCGGCGGCAACGCCGACCAAGTGTTCGCCATTGACGTTGTCATCGAGCAACAGCGCGCGATGATCGGCATGTGCGGCATTCATGACATTCAGTGGAAACACCGCTGCGCTAGCGTTGGGATTTTGATCGGTGACGCCGTGAACCATCGCCGCGGCTTCGGGACCGACGCGATGTCGACGTTGGTTCACTACGCGCACGACGAGCTTGGGCTTCACCGCGTTGCGCTCGAGGTGTTCACGGACAATGCGGCCGCCATCGCGAGCTATCGCAACGTCGGCTTTGTTGAAGAGGGCGTGCGCCGCGGCGCGATGTTTCGGCAAGGCCGCTTCAAGGATTTGCTGCAGATGAGCATCCTGCCGGGCGAACAACGCGCCCCAAGCGCACTGTGATACGAGGGATGCGATGACCAACGCTAAGCGCACTGTGCTTTCACATCGACGCAACGCTTTGCGCAGCTTGACGTTGACGCCGTTGCTCATGCCAATCGTGGCGCAGTCCGCCCGCACCCAAAACGCCACGACCATGCAGACGGAGCCGGCACCAAGCGCAGCCGACCACCACCACATCATGCACGCGAGCATCGCAATGCTGCACGCGCAGGCGACGCACTGGAGCAACGGTGATCTTGGCGGCTTTTGCAACCACTACGACAAAGACGCGGTGTTCGTTTCACCCGCGGGGCTGACGCGCGGTCGCGATGCAGTCTACGCGCGCTACAAGGCGAAATACCTCGACACCGGCACGATGGGCGCGCTCACCTTCGAGCCCTTGGCCGCGCAGGGCGACGACAAGTTTGCCAGCGTCGTGGTGCGCTGGACGCTGACGTACGTCAACAAATCGCCTGCGAGCGGCTTTTCATGCCTCGGGCTTATCGGCGACGCCGGCGCATGGAAGATCATCCACGACGCCAGCATGTAGCCGCGTGCTGCTATTTCCAGAGTTTTTGGTACCACTTTTTGTCGTGGTTTTCAGGTGGTGCGTCGGACAGCTTCATCTTCGCTTTAACGTCGCTGAGGCTCCAGCCCGTCAGCTCCACCAGGGTTTTGGCTTCTTGCTGTTGGCGCGTCCAGACAGCTTTTTTGTAGGCGGTCGCCTCGGTGCAGTTCATCTCACCGGCAAACGGGCGCTGCATGATGTAGCGCCCTTGAAAATTGCTCCGGTCCGAGGTCGCTTGAAACACCAAATCCTCTGGGAAGTGTGCGCGGTCGTAGCGCGCGTGAAGCCGCGTCACGAATGCGTTTTGTGCGCCACCGCCGTTGTCGTTGGCCCACCACACCCCAAGCGACGCGAGCTCTTTTGGGCTCAGCGGCTGAGCGGCGCACGGATCGCACCACGCCATGTCCCACGCGTACTCGGTGATGACGGCGCGCATGTCGTTGTTTTCAACCGTGTGCGCGAACATCGCCTTGTAAAAGTCGCCGAAGACGTCTTTGGTGTATTCGGGGACGTTGACGTCGCTGGGGAGTCGGACGGTTTTGTAGTTGGTGGTCTCGACGCGGCCGGTTTTCGTCAACAGATACGCGATGACGTCTTGCGGCCCGTCAGCGTTGACGGTGCCTAAGCGGATGGGCAGCATGAACTTGGGCGACTCGTACGCGACTTGGATCGGGCGCAGTTTCCCTCCGCCGAGTTTGTCGTGTTCGCTCAAGTTCACCTTCGCGACAAACCACTTCATATTTTGTTTGAGGTAACTGTCGATGACGGACTCCGCGCCGTCGGGGATGCGGTACTTCTCCTCCTTGAGCCACTGCACGAGGCCATCAGACTGCTTGGCGCTCAAAATCAGGATGTCGTATTCGCCGACGGTGTACGACGCCTCAATCGTGACGCCCAAGTCCTTGGCCCGTTCGCGCGAGGCACCAGCCTTCATCGGCGCGGCCGCGGGCGCACTGCGTTTGGAGGACTCGTCACGAAAATCGTTGCGCGCACACG
The DNA here is from genome assembly GCA_043744135.1 of Deltaproteobacteria bacterium. GTDB lineage: Bacteria > Myxococcota > UBA727 > UBA727 > VGSZ01 > JAYTVG01. Next base: position 4,905 of record JAYTVG010000084.1, read on the forward strand.
GGTCCTCATCAAAGTACTCAACGAGGCGCGGACCCGTGTAAGCGTCAAGGTGGTCAACGACCGCCATCTCGCCGATGTGGATCTGCTCGCGCTCGAGCTTGCTTGGCACCGGGATGACCATCGCGAAGTCCTTCACTTTGCCTGTGAAGTCCGACGCCATCGTCAGCACCGTTTGGTCGCCGTCACGCACCACGACGACTTGCGAAGCCTTGTTAAACAGCTTGGCGTCGGCTTTGGCGACGTAAAACCCGCAAAACGCGTTCGCTTTGACGCTCATGCAAGTGACGAAACAGGCGATCGCGAACGAACTTAAGCGCATGATGACTCCGTGGTGAGTGATGTAGTCGGCTCGCGACGCGACGGTGCCGCCACACGCGCCGCAGATGTCCAACGGTAGCGCGGGCCAGGTAAAATGCGATCGATCACCGGCACCAGCAGCGACGCAGCCGACAGTGCCCACAACAGCGCGTTTGTGTGAAACATCTTGAACTGCACGTAGTAGGCGATGGCCGCGACCAACGCGCAAAACAGCAGGCGCCCGCTGCGCGAGTCCGGCGTCGTTTTCGGATCAGTGACCATGAAAAACGCGAACAGCACCAGTCCACCGCTTTGCAAGCGATGCAGCGGAATGGTCATCGGCTCACCGACCGCGATCGATCGCATGACGAGCACGCCCACCCAACACAGCACGAACGCGACGGTGACGTCGACACGAGCGGCGCGCGTCACGACGATGGTGCCAAGCGAAGCCATCAAGAAGCCAAACAAAGCGACGTTGCCCCACTGCCCCGCCGACACCCACACGGGCGCGCCAGCCAACATCAACATCACGATGGCGCCGTTTGTTGGATTGAAGATGTGTTTGCCGTTGAGGCGCAAGACAAACTTGCTGGTGATGGCGAGTGCCGCCGCGGCCGCTGCCCACCCAAGGCTGCTCGTGCGCAGCAGCAAGCACAAACTCAGTGCAGAGATCAGCGGGCTTTTGAAATCAAACGCGACACCCAACGCACGGCTGCACACAGCTTGCGCGAGCACCGCAATCGACAGCGTCAAAAACACTTGAGGCAAGCCGACATCGAAATCGAGCGCGACCAGGCCATAGATCAAAAGCGCGCCGAGCGTGGCTATCTGAAACCAGCGAGCATCGACACTGCGCGCACGGGCGACGACGTCACGCGCAACAGCGGCAAATCGATTTGGGCTTGTCGTGCGTGCTTCGTGCATTTCGGCTCCTGGCGTTACGCGCCTGATAACACGGTGGTGGTAGCTGATAAACGGCTGGCGCCGCGGTTGGGTCTCAAAGATCCCCATGCCGTTTGCGTAAGACCAAAGCGAAGGCGCGCTCCAGGGCGTTGTCTGAGGTTTCCGTCAGTGCAGCCTCGAGCTCGGGGTCGTTGCTGCCGCGCAGAAATGCTTCGACGCGTGCGAGCGTGGCGTCGTTAAGCGGCTGTTCGAGTTGCGCGCTTAGCGTGCCGGCATGCGCCGCTTCGGCGTTGGCGGCCGCTGCGCGCTGCGCTGGGACGTTGGCCACCTGCCGCGGCGCCCGTCCGCGTGAGCTCACCCACGCCTGCACCGCGTCAAGGTCGCGGGTGTTTGTGACGGCCGCTGCGGTGACCCAGCCGCGGCGGGCTTGCCACACGGCGTAGCGGCTGTCGGCGACGTGATCCGCATTTGGCGCGCCACTGGCGATGGCAAGAGGCACACCCCACTGCGCAGCCAACCGCGCGCCAAACGCGTCGAGGTCCAAGCTGCGGGGATCCCCCGACATCGCGACGACGACGCCGCGATCGCGGGCAGCGCTCAACAGGTCCCACACCTTCACGCGCGGTGCGGGTGCAGTCGGCAGCGTTCGCCCCAGCGGCTGCCACAACATGTCGACGGTGCCGCTGTTGATCGCGGCGACCATCGCATCGGTCACGTCGAGACCCGGCGGCGGCGACGCCACCATCAACTCCGCGCCAGCCGCGCATAACGCCTCCGTGTCAACGGCAGCGTCGGCCGCAAACAACGCCGCGCACCAAACGCGCATGGCGTGGCGCTGTTCAAAGTTGCGCACCACCTCGACGATGGCGCGTCCCTGCGGTTGCGCGAATGCGTCGGCGGCCACCAACACCACGGCGTAACTGCGGCCCATCGCCTTGAGCGCGTGCAGCGTCGCGCGTGCGCTGGCTGCGTCGGTCGGCACGATGCCGAAGTCGCCCGCGACGTCTTGCACGTCCACGAGCGTCGGCAGCGTGCCTGCCGCGGCTGCTTCGATTTCACCTTGGCCGGTGCGCAGCTCGACGGCAATGTCGGCAAGGCCGAGCGCCGCAAACACCTCGACCTCCGTGCGCGCGGTCGTGATGCAGCGCGCGATCTTCCGGTTGTCGTCGCCACGACCGCGTCCGTGGAGCTTTCGTTCCCACACACCTTTTTCAGACACGTGCATCGACATCTTGTTGGCGCGAATGCGCATGCGGATGTTGTGCTGCTTATCACCCGTGAAATGGTGAACGCCCGCGCCGTAGTTGGCGGGCGGCACGATGCGCAGATCGGCCTGCACGCCAGTGTCGAGCACAACGATGCAAAAGCTCTCGTCGCCGCTGAGGTGCGTGCGCACCTCGGGAAAACTCAAGAAACGCTGCGCGACCGCGCGGGCATCCGACGCCGCAGCGACGAAGTCGAGGTCGCCGATCAGTTCCTTACGTCGCCGTGCGCTGCCGGTTTGCATCGCGTCAGTGCACGCAGGATCTTCCAGCAGCCAGTCGACGACGCGAGCACCGATCGCGAGCGCCTCACTCAAGAGCAATTGCACCTGCGGACCGTGCTCAAGTTCGTGCAAATGCTGTTGCACGCGCGCCGCCGTCGCCGGGCCAAAGCCCGCAACCCTCGCGAGCGCGCCGCTCGCGAGGGCGAACTTGAGCGTAGCGGTGTCCACCACACCGGCGTGGGAAAACGCTAACCGCGTGGTGCGCGCACCCATGCCGCGCAACTTCATGACGTCGCGCAGGCCTGGCGGCACGGTGGCGAGGACGCGCGCGTGGTCGTCGCAACTGCCAGTGTGCAAGATCTGCTTGATGCGTTCGACCGAGCCAGGGCCGATCCCAGGCAAACGCGCGACGCGGCCGGACTGCAGCAGTTGCTGTATCGGCTCGCGTAAATTTTGCAGCACCTGCGCGGTCCGGCTGAAGGCACGCGCGCGGTGCGGGTCGCCGCCGCGAATTTGCATGAGCTCAGCCATCTCCAAAAACACCGCGGCCACGTCGGCGTTGTCGGGGGGTAAGCGCAGCGCGCTCACGCCGCCGCCAATGCCCGGTCCCGCCGCGTCGACAACCACGCGCGCAGCTGCGGGAGTGGCAGCGTGTTTAAGATCTGTTCGGGGCGTAACCCCGCGCGCCGGGCGATGCTTACGCCGTAGTCGATATGGCCGAGCGCATCGACGCTATGTGCGTCGGCTGCGATCGACACCAACACGCCGCGCTCCGCCGCCTGCGCCAAGTGCACCTCGTTTAGG
>JAYTVG010000085.1:0-2548 GCA_043744135.1 Deltaproteobacteria bacterium
AAAAAGCCCCAGCGAGCCCGCGAAAAAAACCCAGCAAGCCCGCGAAAAAACCCCACCTCATGGGGCTGCGGCGCAGCGAAACCCGATGGCGTCGTTTGACAGGTTTGGATCCACGCCCAAACGGGCGGTGGTGCGCGCCAAGAAATCGTTGTCGGACCATGCGCCGCCACGCACGACTTTGGAACCGGTGCTGCCCTCGGGTCCGGTCGGGTTCGCGGGCGGGCTCTTTTGATAGTACGTGCTGTCGTACCAGTCCGCGCACCACTCCGCCGCGTTGCCCGCCATGTCGAGTAAGCCTGTGCCGGTGGCGCCGCTTGGAAAGCTACCGACCGGTGCGGTGCGCGCGTAGCCGTCAACCTCGCCTCGCAAGTTCACGCGCTTGGCGTCGAATTTCCCTTCCCACGGGAACGCTTGATAACGCGGCGCGCGCGCGGCACGTTCCCACTCGGCTTCCGTGGGCAAACGCTTGCCGACCCATTCGCAGTACTTCTTCGCGTCGTACCAGCTGATGCCAACGACGGGGTGGGCATCGGTGACGACGTAGTCCGCGGCATCGCTGTCTAAGCCCGGTGCGTGACAGACCTTGGCGTCGACGCATCGGTTGTAGTCACCGATCTGCACTTCCGTGCGATCCATCAAAAATCCCGACAGCGTCACTTTGTGGGGCGGGAACTCATCGGGCTGCGCGCTCGCGGCACCGAGGTCAAACGTGCCGTCGGTGATGGTGACCATCGTCGAGTGATCTTGCAGATCCGATGGTGCCGTGCCCTTACCGCGATTTTTAAACGTGAAGCTCGTGCACGCGCCCAACACCACCAAGCAGCCCAGCACGGCGACAAGCCCGAACTGACGCATCGCTTGCTCAACGGAGCAATTCATCGACCTTGGGAGATGAACAGCTGAATTCACCGACCTTGGGACGTGAACAGTTAAATTCACCGACCTCGGGACGTGAAAAAAGTAACTCATGGCGCCACCTTCATGTCGGCGGGCACTGCGGTCGCAAACACCGCGGCGTCAACGCCAGCGTTAATCGCAAAGTCCGTCACCGCGATCGTCGTCACCCCCATCGCGTCTTTCTTTTCCCAAACGACAGGGAACATCATGCCGGTCTTAGCGTCGACACGTCGCTCAACGACATGAACGTACGCGACCTCGCGTCCTTGCTTGTCCAGCGTGCTGCGCCCGTCGAAGTCGTGCGTGTCTTTGACGAAAAAGAAGCGCTCTTCGCTTAGGGTGTCGTCGCGCAGCGCAACCACCAAGGCCTCCCGCCCATCCACCAGCGTCGCCCCGGTGCTTTGCGGTGGCAGCAGCGGTGCGCGCCAGCCGTCCGCGAACAACTTGCCGAACACCTGCTGCAACAACACCAACTTGTCTTCGTCTTTCATGGCGGCGAGATCTTTGCGCTTCGCCATGCTGCGGGTGCGGTCGACCATCAACAAGCTGTCGCCGTCGTAGGTGAGCTCTGCTTGGTTGGTGCTGTCGTCGAGGGTCGCGCGCAGTTTGCCGGGTTGCACGAAGCTAAGCGTGAACTTGACGTGCTCGGTGCCGCCCACGACGTCGCCTTTGATGACGAAGTCATGCAGCGCCTGGGTGCGGACGTTTTGCGCCGCCAAAATCGCCGCCATCAGCGCGGGGTCGTGGGAGCTTCGCGCGGGCGCGTGGGCGGCCTTGTCGCAACCGGCTACAGCGAGCGCGACCGTGAACATCGTGCCGATCCAAAAACGCGTGTGCATGCGTCGCGGTAGCGCGCGCGCGACTAAAAACCAACCTCGTCCTCGTGCAGGACACAAGCAAACGGGCCCGTATCTTTCGATACGAGCCCGCACGCTCACATCAAAGTGTGGTCAGACCTACTTGACTGCGATGCCCACTGCTGCTGCAGGAGGCAGCGAGAGGATGCCGCCAGCGAGCATGAACAGCAGACCGTTCTTCGGCATTTCCATGGCCGCGAGGAGCTGCACCTTGTTGCCGCCGAGGGCCTTTGACTCAGCAACCAACATCTTGTTCACGACGACATCGAGGCTGGACTCGGTGATGGTGACGATGTGGAAGATAAGGGTGAGGCCGAGGGTCACGCACTGCACAACCGCGACGGCTTCGCCGTTGGACGCGATGGTGGCAGCATCAACCTTAGCAGAGTGAACGCTGGCGCAAGCCGAGCTCATGAGCACCGAAGCGACGACAGCAGCGAGAAACTTCTTCATAAAAGCTCCAAAAGTTGTTGTGCGGGCCAACAGCACCCACGTACTCGAGCGGGGGCTCGAGGCGGCGCGAATCTGCGGTAAGACCACCTATAAAGTCAACAGTTGCGGCGAAATATTTTCGAAATGTGCAAAATGCCCACGATGGTTTTGGTGGATGCCGATGCATCTCCTCGACAAACGCCGCAGTTTCGATCCGTGGCCGCTGGGCACGCGGCATTGTGCCTCATCCCCATCAGTTTTTCGCGGACCCAACCGGTGAGGCATGCGGAAGCTGTCGCGAGCGTCGGCGCGATCCAAGCGATCGAACGGATCACGCTCGACAGCACCATGGACTTTGGCCA
>JAYTVG010000086.1:0-2547 GCA_043744135.1 Deltaproteobacteria bacterium
ACAGCGCTCGACATCGTCACCGGTGTGGATTGCTATGTCGCAAGCTTGCCGCCGTCCGATCGCACCATGGTGCGCGCGCTATTGACCGCAGCGGATCGCTTGCCGCTCGTCACATTGACGTCGACGTCGCGGTTTACCCAGTTGCGGCCGGCGCGCGCTGCAAGCGTGCTGTCGGCGCTCGAACAATCACGTGGAGCGAAACGGGAGCTGGCGTTGTTTTTGCGTCTCATGCTGGGCCTTGGGATGTTTGAAAACACCCAGGCCTTCAGTGCCCTCGGCATCGCCTGGGGTTGCGGGGTGATGCCGTGAGCTTGCCCCTGATCGCACCAACAGCGCCCAGCATCGGCGACATCGGCGCGTTTCGCACCGGCACGCCCGGCGACATCAGCACCGACGTGGTCGTCATCGGCACAGGTGCTGGCGGTGCGGTGGCGGGCACGGCGCTTAGCGCGCGCCACAAGGTGCTGTTTTTAGAGGCGGGCCAGGCCTACCCCAAAAGCGCGTACCAAAAGAAGAGCTTCGTATGGTCCTCGGAGCATTTGTACTCGCGCAAGGGCGCGCAGCTGTCACGTGGCAACGTGCGCATGACGGTGCTGTCGGGCTCGACGGTGGGCGGCTCGACGGTGCTCAACAGCGCGATCTGTTTTCGCCCCCCAGAGCATCGTCTCAACGAGTGGAGCGACATCGTTTGTGACCCGCGTTTGCTGGCGGAACCGATGCGCCCGTACGTCGACGCGATGTGGCAGCGCGTCGGCGTCACGGCCACGCACGCTGGCATCGGCCGCGGCAACAACGCGGTGCTCAAGCGCGGCATGGAGCGCTTGGGGGTGGCGCAACACGGCTGGATCGATCGCAGCGCGCCCGCCTGCGTGGGCTGCGGCGCGTGCCACTTGGGCTGCCCGTCGGGCGGCAAAGCCAGCGTGGACCGCGCGATTTTGCCGGAGGCCATCGGCCGCGGCGCGGAGATTCTCACGCGGGTGCGCGCGCGCCACATCAGCATGGAGGCCGGCACCGCCAAGCGCATCGACTGCGACGTGCTCAACGAGGCTGGCGAGGTCGTCGGCGAGTTGGTGGTGCGCGCCAACTTGGTCATCGTGGCGGCGTCGGCGCTGCGCAGTCCGATCCTGCTCGCACGCAGCGGCGTCGGTGGCCCGCACGTCGGCAAACACCTCGCCATCCACCCCGCGATGGGCGTGCTCGGCGATTTTCCCGAACCCGTGCAGATGTGGAATGGCGTGACGCAGGGGTACTACGCCCACACGCCTGAACACGAAGACGCCCTCGTGGAGGTTGCAAACGCGGGCCCCGATCAGATTTTTGCGTTGGTCGCGCGGGCCGGCGACGGCGGCCTTGGCGCAGTGGCGCGCCTCAAGCACCTGGCGATGGCCGGCACCATGATCCGCGATCAGCAGACCGGCGCCGTCGACGTCAGCCAAGACGAACTGTCGTTTCGCTACGACACCGTGCCGCACCATTTTGAGGCCTGGCGCGCCGGTTCGCGCTTGCTCGTGCGCGCCTACTTCGCCGCTGGTGCGCTGCGGGTAGCGCCGCTGGTGGGAGATGGACGCTTCGTCGACAACGAGAGCGAAGCGCTGCGCATCGTCGACGCGATGGCTGCACCCGAGGACCTGATGGGCCCGTACGGCAGCCACCCCCAAGGCACTTGCCGCATGGGTCCCAAAGACGGCGAGCACGCAGGCGTCGTTGATGAAAACGGCCGTGTCCACGGCACCAACAACGTTTACGTCATGGACGGATCGATCTTCCCCACCACGTTGGGCGTCAACCCGCAGATCACGATCATGGCGTTGGCGTTGGCGTTGGCGACACGGCTGCTTTGAACCGTTCAAGCTGCCAAATCACGTTAGCACGGTCGTGTTATTGCTAAATTTTGCTTGATCTATGCTTAATGCTCGCATTAATTAGCTTAGTCACGTTCGAAACCACAATCGGAGCTCCCATGGCCACGGCAGCCGTCTTGCGCGATTTTCTCGAAATTCCCTACGAAAAACTCGAGGAGATGAACCTCGAGGTCAAGCAGGCCCGGCTTGATCGCAAGCCCGCGGACCTGTTGCGTGAGGCCCGCTCGAAGTACCTCACCGACGAAAAGCGCATCAAGGCTGTGACCGTGTGCTTTACCGACCTCGAGGGTCGCTTGCAGATGCTCGACTACGACAAGAAGTTCCTGCTCAAAAGCGCCGACAACCTGACGTTTGACGGCAGCTCGGTCCGCGGCTTTTCCGCACAACACGAAAGCGATCTGCGCCTCAACATCGACTGGTCCGCTTTTTATTGGCTGCCCGCCGACGTGTTTGGTCCCGGCAAGGTGTTGGTGTTTTCAGAGGTGCTCGATCGCGAAGGTGCGCTGTACTCGTCAGACATGCGCGGTCGCTTGAAGCGCTGGGGTGACGACGTGTACGCGAAGGAGGGGTTGGTCTGTCACGTGGCGCCGGAGATCGAGGGCTTTTTGTTTGAGGGCAGCGACGCGGAGCGCTCTTACCACGAACGCGGACGCTTCGATTACGTGTCGACCGGCGGCTACTACCA
>JAYTVG010000087.1:0-8388 GCA_043744135.1 Deltaproteobacteria bacterium
GACGCATCGGTCACCGAGGCTCTGCGCGGCACACTCACCGAAAAATGCCTGCGCAACGCGACGGTTCCGCTGGCGCTGTTGGTGCAGCTGGCGGACCGCGAGCCCACCCATACGGTCTTTGTGGTGTGTTGCGCCGAGCGCGAAGTTGCCACCGGTGCAGGCCTAGTGGCTGCGGATCGCTTGTTGCGCGCGGGCGCTGGCGATCGCACAACCGCGTTCACCGTCGCTGCCGCCACCGCGACGCTCGACGTCGGTGGGGCGGCCGAGCTGCTCGCGCGTTTTGACGCCTTGCGACCGGCGCTGTCGGCGCACGCTGAGCTGCGCGTCAAGGCACTCGTGATGTTGCGTGACGCCGAGGCGTGGGACGCGGTTGCGACCGTGCTGCACGACGCCATGGCACACGTGCCGGATCACCAGCTGCGTGACGTCGAGTTTGAATTGGTGACGGTGTTACGCACCGGCGTTGTGGACGAGCCACGCGCGGCGCAACACCTGTGGTCGCTGGTGGCGCGCGACGCTGACGACCGCCAGGCATGGGGCGAGCTGTTTGAGTGTTTGGCGGCGCAACACGACGACGAAGCGCTCGCCGGTGCGCTTGGGCAGCGGGCACAGCGCGCCAGCGGACTTGAAAAGCGCGAGCTTGTGCGTCGCCGTGCACCGCTTGTGATCGATGCAGGTCGTGGCGAAGACGTGCTGGTGCAGCTGCAAGCCGTACGCGCCGATCACCCCGGCGACGCCGAGCTGTTGGCGCTTGAGCAGCGCGTCCATGCCGCCGGTGGCGAACTGCGGCTCGCGAGATTTCTCAGCGAGGAGCTGCCTCGACACACTGGCACGCCCGCCGCGCCCGTCGCGATTGACGTCGCCACCGCACTGCTCGCTCTGTCCGATCATCTGACGTCCGCGAGTGCGCGCGTCGATGCCCGCATCACGCTTTGCGTTGAGCCCGATAGCGCGTACGACTGCGGCGCGGGCTATCGCGACTTGCTCGGCGGCGGCGGCGATGTGGTCGCTGTCGCCAAGCGCCTGCCGGCAACACTGCGCGAGGCGTTTTTGCGCGGGATTGCTGCAGCCGCGCGCGCACTTCCCGCGGTCGCGTCGCTGGCGTTGGCTGACACGCTTCGGCTGCACGACGTCACAGAAGCGGTGGCCGCGTTCGGCGTCGACACGGTGCGTCGCCGGCTTGAGGTGAGCGGTGCGCTCGCAGCCATCAACGACGCCACGCGACTCACCGATGGCGCGCTGACGCCACAACACCGCGACGTCGGCTTGCGTGCGCAAGCGAGCTTGTACCGTCGGACCTCGCAGCGCGCGGCGCTGTTTGACGTGCTTGCTGCGTGCCAGTCCGAAAACGCAGCTGACGGCGACGCGGTCGCGCACGCATTGCTTTACCTCGACGAGACCGCGCGCACACAGTTGGCCGCGTCGCTGCGTGAGGCGTTTGCGCGCGCCAGTGCTGGCGCGGGTGCTGTTGCTTGGAGTGTGCGCCTAGGCGATGGGCGGGCGCAGGTGTCAACGCGTTCGCAAACCGTGCGTGACGCAGTCGCGGTACAAACCCAAGCGTTGCGAATGGTCCCGCAGCGTCTTGCTGACCAACTTGCGATTCTCACGTCCGTGCCCGTCGACGCAACCTTAGACGTGGTGCGCTTGCGCGCGCTCGCCGACGCCGCGCTACGGTTGGGGGAGCACAACATCACCAAGGCGGCGCTCGACGCCGTACTGGCCCAAGCACCGACTGATTTGGACGCGTTGCTGGTGCGCGCCGACCTAGCAGACACGATGATGGCCGTCGACGCACAGCTGTGGGTTCGGCGTGCCGCGGACGTCTTAGGCGTCAGTGCTGAGGCGCTGCGCTTGCGCCGTCGGGCGGTGCAGCTCGCGTTACCCGCGGGTGGCGCCGAACTACGCGCAGCGGTCGCGGCGCTCCCAACGGCGGCTCCAGACAGCGCAGCGGTGCGCAACGAGGCGCTCGGGTTGGCGCAAGCTGCCGGGCTGTTTGACCTCGTCGATGACCTGATGGCGGACGCGGCGACCCATGCCGCGGGGGCAGCGGCGCGCGGGTCGGCGATTCGTCAGCGTGCGGCTCACAAGTTGGCGGCGCAAAAGGACGCGGCTGGCGCGTTTTCGGTGTTGTTCGCGGGCAGCGCCGGCGGCGACACTGCCTTGCGCAACGACGCGTACGTGCTTGCGGTGCAGCAGGGACTCGTCGACGCCCAGATCGAAGTCGTTGACGACGACCTCGCGCGCGCAGGCTTGCTCGCGCTGATGGGCGACGTGTCACAAGCGGTTGCGCTAGCGAAACGCATCAACGACGCGCCAGCGTGGATGTTGTGCGCGCAGGTCGCCGAGCAACAGGGCGACGACGCGTTGCAGCGCGAGGCTCTTGACGCGCTCGCACAACGAGGCGCGCTTGACGCCACACAGCAGGCGCTGCAGGTGAAACTCTTGCTGCGCGTCGGTGAACTGGCCTTGGCCACCGCGCAAGCAGAAGCGCTCGCGCGGCGCTACGGCAGCGGCGGCGGTCGAGCAGTGCTGTGTCTTGACGTCGCGCACGCATGCACGCAGGCGCGCCTTCAGCTTCCCGAGGTTGCTACGCTGTGCCGCTGGCTGTCGATGTCCGCGGCGGACGTGACGGCGTCGCAACAGCAGCGCGCCGCCGCCGCTTGGCTGCTCGCGGCCCAAGCGCTCGGCTCCGCCACCGAGATCGCGGATGCGAAGTTGTTGCAGTGCCAGCGTGCGGATGACGATGCGACCTGGTTGTCGTTTTTCAACGACGCGGTGGGGTCCGCAACACCAGCTGAGCTGGCGATGTGGCTTGAGCCGTTGTTGTTGCGCGCGCCAGTCATCGATGGCCTCGCGACGCACCACCCGCAGGCGTTGGCGTTGGCAATGCAGGTGCTGGCGTCGACGGCGGCCAACAACGTCGTGTCATCACTCGCGCGGCTCGATGCGCACGCGCCACTGGCGCCGCCGCTGCTGCCACCGTGGGCCGCGGCACTTCAAGCGCTTGATCGGCCCGCAGACGCTGCCGAGGTGCTGCTGCGGCAAGACGCTGCGTCAGCTCCCGCAGTGTCGTTGTTGCTCGGTGCCAACGCGCGCGAGCGCGCCGTCGAAGTGTTGCTGCAAGCGCCAGCGGAGCGCTACGGCGAACAGCTGGTGATGTATGCGCGCACTGCACGCGACGCCAGCGTCGCCGTCAACGACGCCAACAGCGCCGTGTTGCTCGCGGTTAAAATCGGGCGAGTGACGGCGCAAGAGGCCGACGTCGACCAAGCCATCGCCGTTGCACACGACGCGCCGGCCGATCTTGCGCTCGCCGTCGCGGGATGGCGCTTATCGTCACACCCAACAGACGTACGCGCGTGGCGCATCGTCGCGCAACGCGGCCCCGCTTTGACGTCGGACTACTTCGCGCTGGCGCTGGCGCTGCGCGGCCTCGGCGACGTTCCCCGCAGCGCCGACGACGGCATGCGTCTGGCGCGTTTACGCGAGCGCACCGTCGCGCCGCACACCTTGCGCGCTTGGCAGGAACAACAAACGCCGCGCACCGCACTCGGCAAGGCCCGCGCGGGCGACAAATCCACGCGCGTCGCCGCCTGGCGGGCGCTCGCCGTCGCCGCCGCCAATGACGATGTCACCGCCGCCCGCTACTTTGCCCGTTGTGGCGTTGCCATGGTCGACGCGCCGCTCGAAGTGCGCTTGGTGGCGGACAAAACGTTGGACGATCCCAAGGTGCGCGTGGCGGTCATCGTCGAGGCACTGCGTCAGCCAGGCGTGCCGCGCAGCGCGCCCGTCGAGCGCGTGTTTGCAGACATGAACAACCGTGGATATGTCGGTGCCACAGCACGCCACGACGTCGTCGCCAGCTCGCAACGCGCCCACCCTGCGGATCGTGCGCAGCAGCTCGTCGCTGCCATCGATGCCGTCGAGCGCGGCGAGGCGCCTGATATCAGGGCGCTGTTGGCCGCGGCTCGGCACATGAGCGCGCCGCAGCGCACCACCGCTGCGGCGCTCATCGCGATGCACCAGCCCGACACGGCATTGAGCGCTACGCACGCGGCAATGTGGGCGAGTCTTTTTGACGCTCGGACGGCCGCGTTAGCGCGGGGGCCGACCGCGGCTGACCTCGACAAGCGCGCGCAAGCGGCGGTGTCGCGCGGTGCCAACGACGAGGCCGTCGGTTTGTTGCGGCTGGTCACGGCCATGCGTGGCGTTGACGAAGTGCGCGAGATTCAGCTGCGCAGTATCGCCCGCGATCGGCCAGCGCTGGTGCTTGAGAGCTTCGGCCGTTCGGCATTTGCGTCGACAGACATGGTCCAGCGCGCAGCCTTGCTCGGCCAGCGCGCACACTATCGACTCGATACCCTAAACGACGCTGTTGGCGCTGCACGCGACGTGCGCCTCGCGGTCGAGCTCAATCCTGCGAGCACGGAGCTTGCGCAGCTGTGGTTGAGCGCGTGTGAGCGCGCCGACGACGCGGTCGGCGCCACCGCGGCCATCGAGCGTTTGGTGCGCACCGCCACTGGTCCTTCGCGGCGCGCGTTGTTTTTCAAGCGTGCGAGCCTGTTGATGCAAGCGGCGCAATACGACGCGGTGCTCGCGGCGGTCGATGACGCCTTTGCGACCGGCGGTGCCGATGGGCGTTTGCTCGCGGTGCAGGGACGGGCGCTGTCGCAACTGCATCGTCACGCTGAAGCTGCCGCGGCATTTCTGAGCGCCGCGCGCGACGCCAACGCCGCGGACAGCGCCGCGCTACACGAGGCTGCCAGCGATGCCTACGTTGCCGCGGGCTTATACGATCTCGCGGTCGACGCGCTCGGCGTGCACATCAAAAAGGCGCCCGAGCAACCCGACGCGTTGGTGTTGGCCCAGCGCGCGGAGGCTATCGCGCGCGAGCATGCTGGGCCTGGCGCATTGGCGCACGCGCTCGAACTCGCGCTGTTGTGCACGACGGACACCACGCGTCGGCGCGTGATGATCGGCGAGCGCGCGCAACTGCTGTTTGACAAGCTCGGTGAAAAAGCCACCGCGATAACGCTGCTGGAGGCACACGCGATCTTAGACGCAGGTGATTTTGGCGCACGCATGGCGCTGGCGGATTGGTATCTGACGGACCGTCGCACCCTTGACGCCGCGTTGGCCTATGAAAGCGCCGCGCAGGTCGGTGGCTTGTTGCCGGTGGTCGCGGGCAGTGCGGCACGTGAAGCGGCAGCGCTGCTTGCGACGCTTGGCGATCTTGCGCGCGCCGGCCCGCTCGCTGACGCCGCCATTGCCGCCGGCGTGATCGATCGCCAAGTGCTCGCCGTGTCAGAGGCGCACGCGCGCGCAAGCGGAGACCTCGCACGCGTCGATGCGCTGCTTGAGCACGAGATCGCACTCGAAGCCGAGCCCAAGCGGCAGGCGCATCTGTTTATGGAACGCGCGAGCATCCACGCGGACGCACTCAACGACCCGGCGGGGGCGCGACGGCTGTTGTTTGACGCGCTCGACCGCGATCCCACACACGGCGCGGGCCTCGACCGCATGCGCGCGAGCGCCGCCGCAGACAACTCGTACGGCGCATTGCGCGCAGCATTGTTTCGAGCCGCGCAAAGCCTACCCGCCACGCGTGAGCAGGCGACGTTGTTGCACGAAATAGCGACGCTAGATTTGCAACGGTTTGATGATTCCACAGCTGCACAAGCGAGCGTCGACAACGCACTTTCTGCGCATCCGCAACACGCGCCGTCACTGGTGCTCAAAGCGCAACTGATGATGCGCGCGGGGCGCGTCGACGGTCTCGCTGCCATCGTGGAGCGTGCTGAGCGCGCCGGCGCCACCGACCTGGGCGGCGACCTGCAGCTGGTGCGCGGTGACGCCCTGTTGATTTCTGGCGACCGCGGCGGCGCCATCCGCGCCTTCAGCTCCGCCACGCTCGACGACGCAACGAAGCTGCGGGCCTGGGACCGCTTGCTCGACATGACCGAAGGCACCCCGCAAGCCGTCACAACGTTGAAGGACGCGCGCGCCGCCAACACCGACCCAACCCGCGACGTGGTGTTGCTCAAAAGGCTCGCGCGGGCACACAGCAAAGCGGCCGATGCGCAAGGCCACGCGCTGGCGCTCGAGGAGCTGCTGCGTGCGCGACCCGGCGACGGTGAAGCGCTGTTGGCCCTGCGCGAGCTGTACAAAAACAAGCGCAAGCTGTCGGCACTCGCACCCTGGATGGCTGCGTGGGCACGCGACAGCGCCGAGCTGTCCGTCAAAGCCAAGAGGCTGGCTGAGTTTGGCGTGTTTTTGCTCGACGAGGTCGGCAACGAAGCACAAGCGCGCACCGCGTTTGAAGACGCGCTCGATGCTGATGCCGTCGAGCCAACCGCGACGTTGCGCTTGGCAGAGGTCGCGTGGGCCGCGAGGGACTATGCGCGCGCGCTGGTGTTACTCGACAAGCTCACGCCCGAAACATGGCCTGGCGACGTCACGGAGCTGCTCGCGCGACGGGCCCGCTGCAGCTACAGCCTCGAGCACGCTGACGCACGCGAGCGCCTACGCGCCGTGTTGCGCGCAGACGCTGAGCACCAAGACGCGCTTCAGATGTTAGCCAACCTCGCCGCTAAAGCCGGCGACGATGAGGGCGCAGAGTTTGCGCTTGAGGCGTTGTCGAGGTCGATCGCGCCCACTGACGATCCGATCAAGCTCGCGGAGGTGTTCGTCGAGCTGTCGGCACTGCGGGTCCGGCAAGGAAAGCATGCGGAGGCCTTGACGGCAGCGCAGCGCGCGTTTGAGCTCGACGGTGCCAAGCCGCGCGTGTTGTCGTCGTTGGCAACGGCGCGGGAGTTAGCAAACGACCCTGCCGGTGCAGCCGAAGCCTGGCGCCGCATCGCCGCGGCTGCCACGGGTCCCGCGCGCATTGATGCGCTGAAACGGCGCGCGTATAACCTCGAACGCGCACTGCGGCTCACCGACGCGCTGCAGGCACAACTCGAACTTGAAACAGAAGCGGGCGGCGGTAGCTATCGCGCACAGGCGGAGCGCTTGGCGCAACAGCTCGCCGACGCGGGCGACGTCGCGTGGTCGGTGAAGTTGGGCTTGGCGGTGCCGGTCGCGGTGACACCGTTGGTGCTGAGCGAGACGACGGCGCCGTCGAAGCCAGGACCGTTGCCGGTGGCGGAGGTTGCTTCACGCCAAAAGACCGATCTGCTCGTGCCGCTGGTGTCGGCGCCCCAAGAGCCAACGGTGACGGCGACGTTTGTCAACACCGACAGCATGCAGGGCATCACCGGCGTAGATGCGTTGCTGATGCAGATGCACGCAAACTTGCAAGAAGACGACCCAAAGACCGCGCTGAAGATTGCACTTGGCGCGATCACCGCCGGCGACGCCACAGCCGAAGTGCTGACGTTGGCACTCGAAGCGAGCGAGCTGTGTGATGAGCACTTGACCTTGCTCGCGACACTCGAAGCGCGGCTGCTAAAGGCCGCCACCCCTGTTGAGGTGAAGGCGCTAGCGCGCGCCGCGGCGCACCTCGCCACCGACAAGCTCGTCGACCTCGAGCGCGCAGCGTCGCTGCTGTACCAAGCGCACCAAGCTGACGCGGAAGACGTCGACGTGCGCTTCGAGCTCACGGCGCTGTACGCGCAGATTCCGAAGCTGGCGCCCCATGCGGTCACCGGCGTGCTTCAACTGTTGCGCCGCACGCCCGACAGCGGGCGCGTCTATGCGCTCGCGGCCGACATCGCCGCCAGCCAGCAACAGCCCGAGCGCGAAGCGTGCATGCGTCAAATCGAGGGGCTGCTGGTTGGGCGTGGCGTCGACGCCGACCTGACGCAGCCGATGCTCGACGGCCTGGTCGCGGTGCGCGCGTTAAGCAACGAAGACATCACGACGCGCTTGGCGCCCACGGGGTGGGGCACGCCGCTGCAGCAGTTGCTCGGCATGCTCGGCGGCGCGCTCGACGTTGCGATGGCGGCCTCAAACGAGTTGCCGCTGGGGATCGTCCCGTTTGACGGCACGTCTGCGCGCGCGGCGTTGGCGACGGTGTTTTTGGAGCGGCTGTTGCCCGGCAGACCGCTGCAGATTTTCGCGGGCCCAGTCGAGCGCTTCACGGCGCTGGCGGCGGATGTGCCGACGTTCATTGTGCCAGTGGACGCGCTGCGTTTTGGTGACGCGGTGGTGCTGGCACTCGCGGCGCGCGCGTACGGCCTGGTGCGCTTGGGTTGTCCCATCACTGAGCTGCACAACCCGGCGACCGATCGCCTCGTGCTTGAGACGCTGCACGCGGCCCTGGTGGCGCAAACATCCACGCCGCGCGCCGATCGATTGCGCGACGGGTTGACGCCCGCGCAGTTCGAACAGGCGCGCGGCTTAGCGCTGTTGGCGTTCGCGACGCCCGTGGATTTGCCTTCGGTCTAT
>JAYTVG010000088.1:0-2544 GCA_043744135.1 Deltaproteobacteria bacterium
ACGTGGCGGTGTCGTAGCTTTGGTCGCCGCTGGCCGCCTGCAAGTCTCCCAACCGGGTCGCGCCATCGAGCGCGTTTGCCTCCGTCAGTGCCTCACTCGCGCGACCCGTCAAATACACGGCCAACGCGGGACCATTTTCCACTGCGAAATCGTCGTGAAACAACAGCCGGTGTCCGCCATCAGCGGCGCGTTCGAGGCGCGCGACACCTTGCGCATCGACCTCGCGGCGCTCAAACGGCCCTTGCCACACCTTCGCGGCGTCGACGTTGGTGGCGATGTTTTTGCTCGTGTTGGCCGGCGCACCGCCGCAGCCGACGACGAACGCGAACGACGCGGTGATTGCAACGCGCGAGATGAGCGGCATGAGGCTCCAGTGATACAACTGGAATGGTTACGCGCCACGCAACAGTGCTGTGACGCCATGCAGATCTCCCGCGACGCCAACGCATGGTCGCTAGCAGATGAACGTTAACTAACGTCGAGGCGGTCGCGTGGGCTTCGGGTGCGCTCCGCCCTGGCGGGGGCTGCGGCCTAGCGGTGCGCGAGGCGAGCGGTCCCGGGGCCCGGGGTCACGCGGCACGGGGTCACGCGGTGCACGGTCGCTGTCAGCGCGGTCGCTGTCAGCGCGGTCACGCGGTGCGCCGGCTGTGCTCGCGCCGCGTCCAAGGGAGCGGTCGCGGGGCACAGGGGCACGCGCGTCCGCCCCGTCATCGTGGTCGCTGCCGGCCCGCGAGCGTGCGAGGCCCGCGAGCGCCGTCAACCCAACACGCCCATCCGCCAACGCGCCACGTAGCGCCTCTGTGACGGTGCGGTGCAGCGGCTTAGCCTCGCCAAGGGTGATGAGGCCCTGCGGACCGCAGGCGTACCGAAGCGTGCCTTGCGTGGTGCGCATGTTGCCGCCGACGAGGCGCAGGCCATGCAGTTGCGCTGGCTCGCGACCGAGCACCAAATAGCTGTGCTTTAAGACGTCCTTGCGCAACTCAGCGGCCTCGGTGAGTGCCACAAACGCCGGCGGCGGTTGCCAGTTTTCGTCGGCATGGCACCAGCTGTTGCCGCCACCACCCAGCGGACAGGTCGTGGCGCCCACACACGGCGCGTGAATCGGCACGCCGCTGTCGTGCAGCGCGTCACGCACGCGCATCAGCGCTTGGCCGTGCACGCGCGTGGCGGGCTCCACAACCACAATGCGGCCGTTGGGCGCGAGCCGGTTGAGCATCGCGTGCAGCATCGTCACGCGCTGCTCGATGCCGCGGCGAGGGTCGCCGACTTCGTTGAGCACGTGCGCCACGATAATGAGGTCAAACGGCCCGTCGGGTACGCGGTGCAGGGCGCTTTGCTCAACCAAGCGCACGTCGGCGCGCGGGCAGACGGCGCTCAGCACGCCGCGCCCGGTGTTGAGCGACCGCATGCTGAGGTCAAGCGCGATGCTGGGGCCAAGCGCGCCCGTCAAAAGCCACACGCCTAGCGTGCCCGTGAGTGGGCCGGCGCCGACGTCCAACACGCGCGGCGCCACCGGCAACTGCACGTGTCCTTCGCCCTGCAACCGCAACAACAGGGCGGCGATCTTCGCTGCGTACTGCGGCACGAAGAACGCCACGTACGCCGCGCGCAAGGCCACGTCGTTCATGTAGTCGGAGCGACGCTCCTCGCGCTCGGCACCAAACCACTCGGACATGCGCTTGATGTCGGACGGCAGCGTGCGGCGCGTCCCGACGCTGCACTGCGCCACCAACTGCGCCAAGCGCGCAGCGTCGAGCGCAACAGGTGCAGTGGTCACGCGCGTTCGACGTATTCGCCGCTGCGCGTGTCGACCTTCACCATCTCGCCCTCTTTCATAAACAGCGGCACGTTGACGGTGTGGCCAGTGCTGAGCTTGGCCTTTTTCGTCGCGTTGGTGGCGGTATCGCCTTTCACTGCGGGCTCGGTCTCGACGATCTTCAACACGACGCTATTGGGCAAGTCCACGCTGACGGCGCGCGCGTGGTAAAATAAAATCTGCACCTTCATACCGTCGACCAAAAACCCGACGGACTCCCCCAGCATCTCGCGGCTGATCTCGTATTGCTCAAACGTCGTCGGGTCCATGAACGTGAACATGTCGCCGTTGGCGTACAGGTACGTGCCGTCTTTGTCCTCGACGTCGGGCGTGCCCACTTTGTCGCCCGCGCGAAAGGTCGGCGACAGCGTCTGTCCGGTGACGAGGTTGCGTAGGCGCGTGCGCACGATGGATGCGCCTTTGCCGGGCTTGTGGTGCTCGAATTCCATGATGGAGTAGGGCTGGCCCTCGTATTCGATGCGCAAGCCTCGGCGAAAGTCGGATGTCGTGTACATGGTCGTCCTGTACGAATCCTACCGCGCGGGGTCAACGACCGTCCTGCGCGCCACTTGCACGACGGCGCGCAAGCCCAGCAGGTAGGAATCGACGCCGAATCCCTCGATGCGACCGATCGCCGCAGCACCAACGGGGGCCGCGTGGCGTGCGCCGTCGCGTGCCGCGGTGTTGGTCAGGTGCACCTCGACAACGACGACGCCGCACGCGCGCAC
>JAYTVG010000089.1:0-8340 GCA_043744135.1 Deltaproteobacteria bacterium
GGCGCGACGTCATGGCGCGCGACGGCGACCTTGTGTCGGTCGTCTGGATGCAGCGCATAGTATTTTTCGAGGGCGCGCCGCGTCACATCAAGCGCGCGCACATTCCAGATCCATTCATCATTGATGATGACGACGCCGATGGCGATCTTCGCGTGGTTCACCGGAGTTGACCCGACAAACCAGCTGGTGTCGAGGTCAACCTCACGATCGGTCAACGAGCCTGTCTTGCCCGCCGCCGTCGCTTGCAGCGCACGCAGGTTGCCGTACGGCCCGCGCGTGGCGACGAACGCGTGCGCTGCGGTGCCGCGCGACACGGTGTCCGCCATCATGGTGTGGATGATGCGCGCGTAGTTTTCTTCGAGCACGCGGACCGCGGGTCGCGGCGGCGGCGCGACCTCCCCCTGCACACTTGCGATGATCGTTGGCGGCACCAACACGCCTTCGCTCGCCACGATCGCGGCGATCTGCGCGCCGGCCATGGCGCTCAAGCGCACGTCTTTGAAGCCGGCGGCGGTCTCAACGAAGCCAATGACGTCGCCATCGGGAATCACCGCGAAGCTGGTATGCGTCGGCAACTCGCTAAAAAACAACTGCGCTTGCTCGCCGACCGCGTTGAGCCCGAATCGCATGGCCTCCGCCCGCAACAGCTCCGGGGTGAGGTAGCGCCCCGCCAACTTCGCTACCGCCACGTTTTGCGATAGCGGCAGCATGTCTTCGAAGCGCACGCAACGCGCGTCCTTGCTCGGGTCATCCATGTAGCTGGCGCGGCTGATGCGCGTCTTGCCACCGCGCGTGCACACCACTTCGCCTAAGCGCACGCCCTGACGCAACAGCGCCGACACCGTCACAATTTTAAAGACGCTTGCGGCGTGGCCCAGCGGCATGCCGCCTGCGCCGGCGCCGAGCGTCGCGTTGCGGTCGCGTTCGCGTTCGGAGTGTTCCGCCATCGCTAAGATGGCGCCAGTGTCGACGTCAAGGATAACGACTGCGCCCCATTGCGGGCGACCATCCCGAAGGTCTTGGGTGATGGCCGCCTGCAACTCTGGCTCGATGGTGAGCGTCGCCACGCCCGCGCCGTACGACGCCCGCCACACGCCATCGTCGTCGCGGGCGGGGTGACCCAGCCGGGGCGCGGTGACAGATGCGGGCGGCGCAGTGACATCGGCGCGCTGCGCTTCAAGCGGGAGGCCGGTGGCGTCGGTAGGCACAGCGACCACGCGCGGCGCCGACACTGCGCCAGGAGCAACCTGCGCGCGGTGGCATCCAGCCACGCACACGAGCATCGCGGCTGCCAACATCGCGCTTTGCATACCCATTCCAATAGCATGCCGTGTTGGACGCGCTTTCAAAAGCCCAACGTTGACGTCGCTCAACCGACGCGGGCCACTAAACGTCCCGCCGATGAAATGCGCTTCGCAGTCGACGCGCGCAGGCTTAGGGTGCGCGCATGTCTATCTCTACGCTCATCGGTGTCGTGTCGTTGTTGTCGGTCGCGTCGCCACAAGCCAAACCCGACGCGCTC
The DNA here is from genome assembly GCA_043744135.1 of Deltaproteobacteria bacterium. Classification (GTDB taxonomy): domain Bacteria; phylum Myxococcota; class UBA727; order UBA727; family VGSZ01; genus JAYTVG01. Next base: position 1,523 of record JAYTVG010000089.1, read on the forward strand.
GCGCAGCGCTGTGCGACCGCGATCGGGTCAGCTGCCGACGGCCAAAGCGCACGCATCGCGCAAGGGATGGCCCAGGTCAGCGCGCTGTGGCGCAGCACAGATGGCGACATCGTCGCGTTTTGCAAAGCACAGTTCGTCACCACCGACAAAGACCGCGCGGCGACGTTTTTGCGCTTCGAAGCGGCGATGGAACAAGTCGACGGCCACTTTTTGGAGATCGGCCGCGAGCTGCGTCGCGCCACCGACCTCGACGTGGGCCCGCTGTTGCCAGTCGACACGCTGTTTTCGGAGTTGGACGCCAGCGCTCACCTCACTGACGATATGTTTTCGTCGAAGCTCGCGTTTGTTGTGTTGCTGAATTTTCCGCTGACGACGCTGTCGCAACGTTTGGCAGAGGGACCGCATTGGTCGCGCGAGCAGTGGGCGCAAGCGCGCCTCACCAATCGATTCGCCCGCCGCATTCCCGCGGAGGTTGCGCAACAAGCTGCACAAGCGAACGCCAAGGCCGACCTGTACATCTCGGAATACAACTTGTGGATGCACCACATCACCGACGCCGCGGGCGCGCGCTTGTTTCCGTCCGGCAAGCGATTGATCTCCCATTGGAACTTGCGCGACGAGATCAAGGCGCAATACGCCGCTGGTGAGCAAGGCGCCAACCGCCAGCGCGTGATCGTGAAGCTCATGGAGCGGATCGTGGACCAAAGCATCCCCGCATGCGTCATCAACAACCCTCACGTCGACTACAACCCCTTTACGAACTCGGTCACTGCGACACCAGCCTCCGAGCTTGAGGCAGACGCGCCGACGACCAGCATCAAGCTGTCAAACGCACCCGAGGGCGACGCGCGCTACGCACATCTGTTGGAGCAGTTCGCCGCCGCCAAGCGCGCCGACGCGTATTCGCCGTCCGCACCAAACGCAGTGCAGCGCAGCTTTGAGCTCGGACGCGAAATCCCGCAAGCACGCGTACAGCAGTTGTTCGTCGAGGTGTTGTCCTCGCCGCTGGTGCCACGCGTCGCGCAAGTCATCGCCGCGCAGCTGGGTCGGCCCCTGGAGCCGCAAGACCTGTGGTTTGACGGCTTCAAGCCGCGGTCGGCGATCTCGGAAGACAAGCTCGACGCGCTCACACAAAAAAAATATCCCACGGCGGATGCCTACAAGCGCGACATTCCCCGCTTGCTCGCTGACCTCGGCTTCACCAAAGAGCGCGCCAGCTATCTCGCGGGGCACATCATCGTCGACCCGGCGCGAGGCGCGGGACACGCGCTGCAGTCGGCCCGCCGCGGTGACGATCCGCACCTGCGCACGCGCGTGTTGCCCACCGGCATGAACTACAAGGGCTACAATATCGCGATTCATGAGATGGGCCACAACGTCGAACAGATCTTTTCACTTTACAACGTTGACCACACGCTATTGCAGGGCGTGCCCAACAACGCCTTCACTGAAGCCATCGCGTTTGTCTTTCAAGCGCGCGACTTGGAGCTGTTGGGCATCAAATCCCCGGACGCTATCAAGGCCAAACAACTCAGCGTGCTGAACGACTTCTGGATGACGTGGGAGATTGCCGGCGTCGCCTTGGTCGACGTCGGTGTGTGGGAATGGATGTATTCGCATCCGACCGCAAAACCTAAGGACCTCAAGGCGGCCACCGTGCAGATCGCCGAAGGCATCTGGGACAAATACTACCGCCCCGTGCTTGGACGTGGCGCTGTCAAACCTGGCGATCAAAGTCGGACGCCGCTGCTTGGCATCTATTCGCACATGATCGCCTACCCACTATACTTATCAGACTACCCACTCGGACATCTCATTGCATTTCAAATCGAGGAGCAAGTAGCACGAGCCGCATCCAAAGGCGTCACGCTGGGTGCCGAGATTGAGCGCATGGCGACGCTCGGCAGCATCGCGCCTGATTTGTGGATGGTCGCTGCGAGCGGCTCGCCAATCTCGACGTCGCCGTTGTTGTCGGCCACCGAGGCTGCGCTCAAGCCGTGACGTTGGGAGATGAACAATGCAATCGAATGCCCGTCAAGACTCAAGGCTGGCGAGCAGTCGCGCGTAATGCTGCAGTTGCTCGGTGGGCGTCGTCGGGGGCGTTTCAAAGCGCGGCAGCGCACCGGTGATGGCCGCGAGCGGCGCCGTGCGTCGTCGCGGTTCGGACAGCGCCACAACCGGCAGCTCGGGATACTCTTCGCTCGCGAGCTCGTCGCTGGCTAGCGCGTCGTGCAGCGTCAACGGCAGCGCTTCGTGCACGTTTGGGCCGTGTGTCGCCGAGGTCGATTGCGGTTCAAAACCGTTGACGAGCACGCGCTTGGCCTGCTTCATCAAATCTGAAACGTCGCGACCGTGGTCGCGAGCAGACTCGGCGGGCCCGACCCGCTCAGCCACCAGCGCCGCCGCGTCGGCTTGCAGATCTGCACCGCCAGCGAGGTCTCTTTCCAACATCGCGAACAGCGCACTCGCGTCGCGGGCGCGGGTGGGTCGCGCGCACGGGTCTGAACGCAGCAGCTGTGCAATCGCGCGTTGCATCGCGGGGTGAACGGTGTCGCCCGCCTTCAGCACCATCAAGTGCCCCGTGCAGATGCGGCCGATCGCGGCGGCGGCCGTGCCCTCGACGGCGTCGCGACCCAGCAGCGCCTCCCACAACACCACGCCCAGCGCCCACAAGTCGGTCGCTCGCGAGTGAGGCGCGCCAGAAAACAACTCGGGAGCCAAATAACGGATGGTGCCGCGCACGCTACCGATCTCGGTCGGCTCTGCGCGACTCTCACGCGACTGCACGATGCCGAGGTCGATCAAGCGCGCACAGCCGTCGTGGCCGAGCATGATGTTGCTGGGGGTGACGTCGCGATGCAGCATATCGAGGGGGCGCAGTTGATCGTCTGCGGCAGTGTGGATGGCTTCAAGCGCGTCGGCGATCTGCTTGCCGATACGACACACGATCGCTGTGGGCATTGGACCGCGGCGACGCAAGTCAAACAGCGACGCACCCGAGACGAACGCCGTGACGAGCGCGGGGTGGCCGTCGTGGTGCACCAAGTCCAAGGTCTCAACAATGTGTCCGTGCGCAAGACGCAAGCCGACGCGCGCCTCATGCACCAAACGCTGGTCGTCATCCTCGCTGCCCGTCAGTGACATTTTGACAACGACGAGTTGGCCACGCTGGTCGCGCGCGAGCAGGATCTTGCCCATGCCGCCGCTGCCGATGTGGCCGATCATTTCGTATTTGTCGGCGATCTTCACAGTCCACACGATATGCGCGCCGAGCCGAAAGCACGCGCGTGAGACACGTTGGTTGTGACCGCCGCCATCACGACAGCTTGTCCACATCCGTGACAACAAATACGCCGGTGGCGCGTGCGCACACTGTGCCGTGTGGGAGCACAAGTTCTGCCTGCGCGTTGACGACGCGCCGCTCGACGGAGGTGACGCGCGCCTCAAATGTGATCGTGGTGTCCAGGCGCAGGGGCTTTTTGAATTCGACGTCTAAACGGGCGGCGACCGCACGATGACCGCGCAGCCAGGCAGCGACCCCCATGACCTCGTCAAGCACGGCCGCCATCGCACCGCCGTGGCTGTGCAGCGGTGGACCTTGGGCTTGCGGGCCGAACCAGACGCGCCCGACCAAAGCCTGATCGCGCTCGCGTACGAAATACGCGACGCGCAGGCGCGTGCCTTGCGGGTCGCCGCTAACAAACGAGTTGGGCATCACTGTGTGGGGGGCCGGCAGCGCCAGCCAACCCTCGCAGGGTGCGTCGAGCGCGAGCGCGCCATCACGAAGATCGTTCACGCTGTTACAATGCTATGACGACATCGGGTGCGCGAACTTTTGGCCCAGCTGCTGTTGTGCAGCGCGCACTTCTCACCTCAGGAGCACACATGCCGCCCACTCCCGTCGCGCCCTCGCACAAAGCACACACCCCAGGCTTCTTGGCCTTGGTCAACGACGCCAAACGCGAGATCGACGAGTGCACGGTCGCTGATGTGCAGCGACGTTTTGACGCTGGCGAGGCACTGCACTTTATCGACGTGCGCGAAGACAACGAATTCGCGCTGGATCATGCGGCCGGCGCCCGGCACATCGGCCGCGGCATTTTAGAGCGCGACATCGAAGCGGCCGTGCCCGCCCACGACGACGCCATTGTGCTGTATTGCGGCGGCGGCTTTCGTTCTGCGCTCGCGGCCCTCAACCTCAAGCGCATGGGGTACACGCGCGTCGTGTCGATGGATGGCGGTATGCGCGCGTGGCGCGAGGCTGGCTTGCCGGTGGAGCTGGGCGTGTCGCGCGGTTGAGCGACAAAAATACGGTTCACCTCGCAAGCATGCCTGACGCGGGCACAACACGAACAGCCGGCGTTGAAGCATGGATGGCCTTGCCGGGGAAGCGCGACGATCGCGCTTTTGACTATGGGTTTTGCGGGCGGAACGCATCGGGGTCGACGTCGTGCCGTTTCAACAAGCGATGCAACGATTCACGCGCCACTTGTGCGTGCTCTGCCGCACGCGACACGTTACCGCCGCATGCGCTCATCAGCGCCACGAGATATTCGCGTGTGCCCCGGTCGCGCACGACGTCCATGGCATCGCGATACGGCAACGCCGCCAACTCTTGCGGTGACGCAAGCGGCGCGCTCGTTGCACCGGTCAGCTCGCGCGGGAAATCCGCAGCGGCAATGGCGTCGTCGTCGGCCACGGCGACGGCACGCTCCACGGCGTTTTCCAGCTCACGTACATTGCCTGGCCACGCGTAAGACATGAGCAGCGCCATGGCAGGTTGTGAGAATCGACTGGGGCCTCGCCCGCTGCGCGCGATGGCCCGTACCCGAAAGTGCTCCGCCAACATCGGCACATCTTCCATGCGCTCGCGCACAGCGGGGAGCGAAATCTCAAACACGCGCAACCGATACAGCAAGTCTTCGCGAAACCGCCCTGCCGCCACGCGTTCTTTGAGGTCGACGTTGGTGGCGGCGACGATGCGCGCTTGCACCTTGCGGTCTTTGGTCTCGCCAACACGGCGGTACTCGCGCTCTTGCAATGCGCGGTTGAGCTTCACCTGCAACGCCAACGGCAAGTCGCCAATCTCGTCTAAAAACAGCGTGCCCTTCGCCGCTTCTTCGATGAGTCCGGCTTTGTCGTCGCCAGCGCCGGTGAACGATCCCTTCTTGTGTCCGAATAGCTCGCTCTCGATGAGGTCTTTCGGAAGAGCGCCGCAGTTGACGGCGACGAAGGGCCCGTCATGCCACGGGCTGCGTGCATGAATCGCGCGTGCCGCCAACTCTTTGCCGGTGCCCGATGGGCCCGTGATGAGAATGCTGAGGTCGAGGCCGGCAGCTTTCTCCAACAACGTATAGACACGCTTCATCGCTGCGCTGTTGCCCTTCAAGCGCTCGAAGCCGCCTTTGTCTCCGATGACGTCGGCGAGGGAGTTCGCCAGTGCGTTTGCTCTCTCGCGCAGCTGCTTGTGGCCCACGGCACGAGCCACGCGCGCGAGCGCCTCTTCAGGCTCGAACGGCTTGGTGAGATAGTCATACGCGCCACGCTGCATTGCTTCGACAGCGTGTTGCACCGAGCCATACGCCGTCATCAAGATGACTTCTGTGGCCGGATGGTGGTGACGCACCGCAGCGAGGACTTCCAGGCCATCCTTGCCGGGCATGCGGATGTCAGAGAGGACGACGTCGAAGGGTTCTGCTGCGAGCTTGGCAAGCGCCTTCGTACCATCGCTCGCAGTCACGACATCAAACCGTTCTTGGAAAACGCGCTCCAACAGCTGGAGCATGGATACTTTGTCGTCGACAATGAGGATGCGACCGCGCTTCACGTTGCGCGCCCCACAGCGGCGTGCACGTGCCGCGGCAGCACCAAATCAAAGCGCGCGCCTTTGCTCGTGGCAACAAATTGCAGATCACCGCCATGAGCCATGGCGATGGCGCGCGACACCGCGAGGCCAAGCCCAGTGCCTTCCGCTTTGGTCGTCGCAAACGCGGCGAACAGCCGACTCGCGATCGCTTGGTCCACGCCTCGGCCGTCGTCACGCACGGACAAACGCACGTCATCCTCCGTGCTGCCGTCGACGTTGATGTGCACGCGCTTCGCGCCCGCTTGTGCGGCATTGTGCAAAAGGTTCGCCATTATTTGCCGTAGCTTCTCGCCGTCTGCTTCGATGCCGACGTCACCGGTGCAGCGCACGTCGACACCGTCGACACCGGCTGACTTCAATCGATCCGCCGTTTCACGACACAGCTCGTTTAGATCGACAGGACCAAGCCGCAGCCGCGGCGGTCTCGCCAGATCCAGCAAGCCACCGACGATGTCTTTGCAGCGCTCCACTTCCGCGACGATGGTCTGCACGTCACGCTTGCCCTCGTCGTCGAGCTTTGGTTCAAGCAGGCGTGCGTTGCCGAGAATCACGCCGAGTGGATTGTTGATCTCGTGCGCGACACCCGCGGCCATGCGGCCCACCGCGGCCAGCCTCTCGGCTTCCAGCAACTTTGCCTCGCGCTCCGCCAAACGCGAAGCCATGTCGTTGAAGCGAGCGGCCAACGATCCCAGCTCGTCGTCGCGGCTGGCGATGTCGTCGGCGACGCGGACGCGCAGGTCTCCTTTCGCCAGCGCATCGGTGGCTGCTTCTAAACGCGCCAATGGCCCAGACCACGCGCGGTCAAGTGCTATCGCCGAGACGAGTGCCAGGACAACGGCGACAATGAGGAACACCGCCGATGCGCGGGTGCTCTGGGTCATCGCGGTTTGCAGATCGCCGCGCGCGACGGCGGCGTCTTGTGCCAACAGCGCGGCAGCGCGATCGACTGCAA
>JAYTVG010000090.1:0-8327 GCA_043744135.1 Deltaproteobacteria bacterium
GTGGCTAAACCTCCCACGGCCTGTCCAGGTTGGCCACGCGCCGTCACAGTGCGACCTTAAACGTCTGCTTCACGCCTTGGCATTGTTTTGCTACGCGGAGTCGCATGAAGCTCGTCGAGATCCTCGAGCCTGGTCGCATCGTGCACCGCTTGGCATCCATCAAGCGTGAAGATGTCCTGCGCGAGCTCGTGGTGCGCGGCGTGATTCCGCCCGAGGCCAACACGGAGCTGGGCACAGCCGACGCGGATCATGTCGTGCGTGTGCTGCAGGAACGCGAACGGCTCGGCAGCACCGGCATCAAAGACGGCCTCGCCATCCCCCATGGCAAGCTGGAGAGCCTCGACCGGTTGGTGGCGTGTTTGGGCGTCGCCGTCGACGGCATCGACTTTGGCGCGATGGATGGTCTGCCCTCGCGCATTTTCATCGTGCTGCTCGCGCCAGAAAGTGCCGGTGGCGCGCACCTCAAAGCGCTGGCTCGCATCTCGCGTCTGTTCTCTGATGCGGCATGTTCCAGGCACATCTTGGCCGCGCCCGACGCCGACGCGGTGTTTGACGTCATCGCGCGTGAAGACGCGCGCTACGGATGAGCGCCGAGTGAGGTCGCTGAAAGTCAGGGAACTGCTGTCAGACGCGGCTGCGGATTTGCAGTTTAAGCTGTTGGCGGGTGGTGCCGGCCTTGAGCGCGTCGTCGACGGTGCGCGCATCCAAAAGCCGGGTTTGGCGCTCACGGGCTATACCGACTTCGTGCAGGCGGGGCGCGTGCAAGTGTTTGGCAGCACCGAGCTGACCTATCTCGAAAAACTCACGCCGCTGGCGCGCACGCTCGCGGTCCAAACCTTTTGCGCGTGTGACGTGCCGGTGGTGTTGTGCACCAAGGGCATGTTGGTGCCGCAGGAGTTGGTGGACGCCGCCGAAGCGGCGTCGTTGCCGTTGTTGTCGACGCCACAGGGCACCGATGTGTTGATCGCGCGTGTGGAGGCCTGGCTCGAAGATCGTCTCGCGCCGCAAACCACCATGCACGGCGTGTTGTTGGAGGTGTACGGCCTGGGCGTTTTGCTGCTGGGGAAAAGCGGCATCGGCAAAAGCGAGCTGGCGCTGGATTTGGTGCAGCGCGGGCATCCGCTGGTGGCGGACGACATCGTCACGATGCGCCGACGCGGCGCGGAGACCTTGTACGGGCAAGGCCAGGGCATCACCAAGCACCACTTGGAGATCCGCGGCCTCGGGATCTTGAACATCTCGGATCTGTTTGGCGCAGCCGCAGTGCGCGAGCGCAAGCGCGTCGACATGGTGACCGAGCTTGTCGAGTGGCGCGACGATGAAGAATACGACCGGCTGGGCTTAGACCAACGCACGTTTACGCTGCTCGACGTCGACTTGCCGCTCATCACGGTGCCGGTGCGCGCGGGTCGCAACATGGGCGTCATCGTTGAAGTCGCGGCCCGCAACCAACTGCTCAAAAGTCGCGGCAAAAACTCCGCGCTCGAACTGCACCACCGCCTGACGCGCGAGCTTGCCCGCGGTCGCGCCAAAGTTGACGACGTTGAATGAGCAGGTGTTGCGGGGGGCGCGATCGCGCGTGCGCTGTGCGATTCCAAACACCGAGTGGTTTTGGAACGTGCGCGCGCGTATGGTAGCGCCATTGGAATTCACCGACCCACTGTCAGCACAGGAGTCCACATGCAACTTTCCAGCACCTCGTTTGGCACCGGCACCGCGGAATTTGAGAACAGCGAACGGCAACGCCAACTGCGCACGGAAGAGCAAAGCGTCGCTGTCTCGCTGCATCTCGTGACGCTTGCGGCGCAGGTGTTTACCGCCGGCCTGCTGGACATCTTGGTGCCGCTCGCGGCGTTTTTCATCTTCGGCAGCCGCAGTGCGTGGCTGCAGGGGCACGTCAAAGAGCAGCTCAACTTTCAGCTGACGTTTTTGATCGTGTCCGCGCTGGTTGCGGTGGCGCTGGTGGTGCTCGGCGTGTTGACGTTTGGCGTCGGCCTGATCGTGCTCATTCCGGTTGCCGTGGTGGTGTTGGGCGGTTTGTGGATTGTCGACATCATCTGCAGCATCAAAGCGGCAATGGCGGCGTCGCGTGGCGAGAGCTACCGTTTCCCGTTTAGCTTGCGTTTGATCCGCTAGCGCGCGAGCCAGCAACGTTGTGGGCCGCCGCGTGCAGCTCGCGACAAACAGCACGTGCTAAGTGGGCGGGGTCGCGCACAGCGATGAAAAGCTGTGCCCGGCACAATCGTCGTCGTACCAGGCGTCGTCATTGATGGTGCCGCATAGTTCTTGAATGTTGGTGCCGAGCTGGGCGCCGTTTGGGTAGCCGAAATAGTCCATCGCAGAGCCGTCGGACCAGCTGGCCGTGGTGGTGGTCTCGCGCAGCCCAAACCACACGCGGTCGGTCAGCCCGACGCCGAGCGCCGTGATGCGGGCGATGGTTTGCGCGACGAAGTCGGCCTCCGCGGCGCTGTGGATCGACGCCAACGTCATCCCCGCCCCGCAGGCGCTGTTGGCGGGGCCGCGGTCTTTGGGGTCTGCGCACACACGAAACGCGCGATCCGCGAGCGCTCGCGTGAAGCATCCTCCGCACAGTTCGTGGACGTTGGGGTCGGTTTCATCGCAGTCGTCGGTGGCACTGGCGGTGGCGATGGGCACGAGACCGTCCGTCAACGTATCGATCTGTGACGTACAGGCGCTAAACGCATCGCCAAAGCCGTAACCGTCGTTGTCGTCGTCGACACGGACGTCGATGCGCACTTGGGCGTCGAAATCTGCGTCGTCGCAGTCGGCGAGGGGGCTTGGGCTGACGAGGCCGATTGCGGGGCAAAGCTGCAGCGGTGCGGTGGTGTAGCCGTCGCCATCAACGTCCATTGCCAGCGCTTGTGCCGCGCCGATCTGTGCGTCTTCATCGTCGCAGTCTAAACCCGCGCAACCGTCGACGCCGTCGCAATCGCGATCGCAGCTGTCCTGTTGCGGCGCGCAGGCATCTTCGGAAGGGTCCGACGGATCGGCTTCGGCGACATCGGGCTGTGACGGGTCGGCGGCATCGTCACCCGCAGCCAAATCGTCCGTGACCGCCGTCGCGATGCCGACCGGCGCCGCCCTCAGCGAGCAGCCCGTAGCACTCAACAGCGACGCAACCAGCAGAAATCGAGGCAACATCGCAGCGACTCCTGTTCGGCCGACCGTCGTCGTGAAACGTGGCTGCGCACAACCAGATCGGTGAAGGTGACAGCGCGCGACTAGTTTTTGGGGATGAGCTCGGTGCTTTGGCACAAGCCGCGACCGCAGCGCTTCTTGCGGGCGGCGTCTTGCTCAAGAGGTGCCGCTTCGCCCGGCACTTGCAAGTTCATCTTGCCGCGCACGTTGTCTTCCAAGCCGAGCACGTTTTTGCGCACGTCGCCCATCTGCGCATCGGTGGCCTTCGCGGTCGCAGGCAAGGCCGCGACCTGCTGGGGTGCCGTGGCGGCAGGATCTTTTGCTACTTCGGTCAGAGGCTTTGCGCGCAAGCGCATGCTGTCGCGAGCGGGGTCGCGGGATTCGGAGCCGACGGGTGGAAGTGCCATGCTGGAAGTGTCGGCTGCACGGCGCTGTCGTTCGTCGGGCAACCTCCTGAGGCGAGCACACCCGACACCAGCGCACATATCCTACCTCCAATGCGCGAAGTGCAAAAGCGCCGTTCGACGTCAGAGGTCCCGTCACGCGTCGTACCGCACGTCGCGTGTGCCGGGAATTTACCGACCTTGGGCGGTGAACAACGCCAATTTTTTGCTATCAAAACGCATGGCGAACATCGAGCTTGAGATTCCAGCGTCGGTGTTGTCTCAGTGGTCGGCGTTTGCGCTTGGCACGGTGCGGCCGTTTGGCACCGGCCTCATCAACAAGACGCTGCTCGTGAGCACGCCGACGTCAAGCGCGGTGTTTCAGCGCTTACATCCGGTGTTTGCCGGCACCGTCAACCACGACATCGACGCCGTCACCACCCACCTCGCGCGCCAAGGCCTGACCACGCCGCGCGTCATCCCGAGCGACACCGGCGCGCTGTTTGCGCTCGACCCCCAAAGCCTGCGCCCGTGGCGCGCGCTGACGCTGGTGGCAGGCCGCAGCGTCGACGCGCTCAGCGACCAAACGATGGCGTTTCAAGCCGGTGCGCTGGTGGCGCGCTTCCATACCGGCGTGGCCGACCTGCAGTACCAGTACCAACACGTGCGCGCCGGCGTGCACGACACCGCCAAGCACAGCGCAACGCTTGTGAGCGCGCTGGCAGCGCACCCCACACATCGCTTGTTTGGCGACGTCAATGCGCTCGCGGGCGCGTTGTTGCCGGCGTCGTCGGCGCTGCCTGCGTTTGACGCACTTCCGCTGCGGCATAGCCACGGTGATTTGAAGATTTCGAACCTTTTGTTCGACGCGCACGGCGTCGGCGTGTGCCTCGTCGACCTTGACACGCTCGGCATGATGGCGTGGCCGCACGAGATGGGCGACGCGTTGCGCTCGTGGACCAACAGGCACGGCGAAGACGTCGCCGACGCACACATCGACACCGCCATCTTCACGGCGGCGGTGCAGGGCTACGCACAGCACGCGCGCGGCCTCATCACCCCGGCTGAATACGCGTTGTGGGTGGACGGCATGATCGCAATTTGTGTCGAGCTCGCGGCGCGCTTTTTGGCCGACGCGCTTAACGAGAGCTACTTCGGCTATGACGCGCAGCGCTTCCCCGCGCGCGGTGAGCACAATTTGTTGCGCGCACGCGGGCAGTGGGCGCTGGCACAAGATGCACAGGCACGCCGCGCCGCGCTGGTTGCTATCGTGGCGCGCGCGTTCGCGTGAGGCGTTGTTTTTCACTGCGGGCGGCCGCAACGTGCGCGCATGACACCCCCCAAGCGCCCGCCGTTTATCGTGTCGACCAGCGACTTCGCTGAAGGCACCTTCCGCTATCCGCACAGCTGCGAAGACATGGCGCCGCGCATCAAGCTCGGCGCGCTGGCGGGCTTGGTGCGCATCGGTCTGCATCTGCTTCGTGTACCCCCGGGCTACCGCATCTCGTGGCCGCACGCGGAACAACTCGAAGAGGAGTTCGTTTACGTCGTCGCCGGCAGCGTCGACGCTTGGATCGACGGCACGCTGCACGCGATGCACGCCGGGGATCTGGCGGCGTTCCCGTGCGGCACCGGCATCGCGCACACCTTCATCAACAACACCGACACTGACGCGACGCTGTTTGCCGGTGGCGAGGCCGACAAGGTGGACAACCGCATCAGCTACCCGCTGCACCCCGCGGACCTGACGCCGGCGCAGTGGTGGCACGACATCCCCAAGCGACCACAAGGTGCGCACGATGGGCTACCAGACCGGCTGCGCGACGGGCGCCGTCGGCTCGACTGAGCGCGCGGTGCCGTCGAGTCACGCGTACGGTCGCGACGGCGATCGAGCAACATAGTTCCTGTCGGCGTCTGACTTGGTGCATGCTGCGGTCCCCTGGGAGGTGTCACGGTGTTGTCGGTGCCCTACGCGAGATCGCGCTCGATGTTTTTTTTGTGGGCGGTGTGCACGCTTGGCGGCTGCACCGACGATGCTAGCAAACGCTTAAGCGACGCTCTTGCGCAAGTCGGCGTCAAAGACGTCGCCATCACCGAGGCGAAGGTGTCGGCGACCTGCGCGATGGGCGACACCGCCGAGGTCCCGACCGCTGACCTTGAGCGCAATTTTTTGGGCCTGTCGAACCCGAAAAAGGTCGTGGTGGTGGCCAAGCAGCTCGCCAAAGACTGTGAAGACAAAGACAGCGCGAAAAAGCGCGCGGAGGCACAAAGGGCAAAGTTGCAAGAGGTCACAAAACAGCTCGGCATCGATCCCGCAGGACTGGCTGATGACGTCGTCAAAAAGGCCATCTGCGCGAAGCTGACGGAGCGATTGCCGCGCAAAGATCCCGATCGCTCTGTGGAAGCGGCGAAAAATATGCGCGAGTGGAGCTGCCCGCCAGCACCGCCCCCCGCAGCGCTGCCGACCGGGCTGTGGCAGGTTGACGTCGGCAGCGCCAAAGATCCAAAAAAGCCGCAAGTCAGCTACGCGCGCCTACAAGCCGACGACGGCAACCGCATGACGCTGCGCTGCACGGCGACAAAAAAGGCGCCCAAGCCCGAGCTGTACGTGCAGCTCGCCGACAAGACCAAAGTGAAACAGGGCACCAAAGCGATCATGGTCGCCGTCGATGGTGGCAGGCCCACCAAGTGGAAAGTCAACGTCGCCAAGGACCTGTCGGCTGTGTTCGTCGAGCCTAAGCCCGCCGTCAAAGCACGGGCACCTGCGAGCAAAGTGGCGCTGTTCATCCCGACTAAAAAAGGCTCAGCGACCGTGACTTTTTTGGTCAAGGGCCTCGCCGAGGCACTCAAGCCCTTGCCTAAGGGTTGCCCGTGACGACGCACGACGCGCTGCTCAAAGCCGCTCGGCAGCTGCAGTCGCCGCTTAAAAATCAGCGCGATGCGGCCGAGGCGGAGTTGTTGGCGGCGCGTGGTGCGTGCGTGCCGGCGCTCATCAGCGTGCTGGAAGCGCCGCACGACGGCGCGATCGGCCGCCACGCATTGTTGGCGTCAGCCCTCGGCGCGCGAGACGCACTGCCGGCGTTGTTCGAGGTCGTGATGCAGCGGCGCGCGTCCGCAGACGACCGCGCGTTTGTCGCGCGCGCTCTCGCGGAGCTGTTGCAAAACCACGACGCGTTTGACGATCGCGCCCGCAATGCGCTTGAGACCCTAGCGGTCGACGACGATCGCTACGTGCGCGCGTTTTGCGCGCAAGCGTTTGGCGCCTTGTCCGACAAGCGCAGCAAAGCGCGCGTGCAAGCGTTGGCGGAAGATCGCGACGCGTGGGTGCGTGAACAAGCTGGCGTGGTGCTGCGCAAGCTCAACGCTGCCGAGGCGTACGCACAACAACAAGACGTCACGACGGTGGATTTTCAGCGCATGGTGGATCAGGCGCAAAGCGAGGGTGGCACCCTCAAGCCACTGCTCGACGACCTCGACGATCCGCGGCGCGCCGTCAACGACAACGCCATCGCGCAACTGCTCAAGGTGGGCAAAGCGGCCGTGCCGTTTTTGCTCGATCGGCTCAACAGCCCCAAAACGCGCCAACGCATCGGCGCCGCCACCGTGCTTGGGCGCCTGCAAGTCACCGAAGCTGCCGGGCCGTTGCTGGTGGCTGCCACCGCGCACGCGACGTCGCCACAAGACACTGAGCTGCGCGCGGTCGCGCTGCGTGCGCTCGCCAACTGTTTGACCGGCATGGAAGAGGGGCTAGCGGCGTCGATCGTGCCGCTCGGCAAAGACGCGGATCGCTTCGTGCGCGCGGCTGCGATGTTGTGCCTCGGTCGGCTCGCCGATCGCGCTGGCCTCGCGGTGATTGTCGCGGGCATCTTAGACGACGACGCGTTTGTGGTGGAAAGCGCCGCCGTCGCGTTGTCAGAGGGCGTGCGCGAGGAGGACGTCGAAATTGTCGCGCCGCTGTTGCACGCGCTCAACCGGCGGCCCGCACCGCCGGTTGCGGTTAAAGAGGCGATCTTGATCGCGTTGTCGCGCATCCAAATCGACATTGCTGCGCAACGCGTGCGCGTACGGCACTGCGTGCGAAAGGAGATCTTCGGACAAACCGCAAGCACCCGCAAAGCCGCCATCGTGTTGCTCGAACGTCTGTTTCAAGACGCAGACCCGCCGCCCCTGTCAGTCACCGACGACATCATGAGCCGCATGCACGACGACCACCCCGAGGTGCGCATCGTCGCCGCCAGCTTTGTGCGCGCACACCTCGAGCCGGGAATGGCGGGTGCTGCACGCGCGCTGTCAAAGGTGCTCGCGCGCGATGAGCCGACGTTGTCGCTGCTGGCGCTCGAGGCGCTCGTGCGCCACAACACCGTGCAGGCCAAAGCGGTGCTCGATGCACAAAGCCACGGCGCCGGACCCACCGCGGCGCGCGCCGCCCAACTCAGCGCAGCCTTCGCGCCGCAACAGCCGGAGTGGAGCGTAGCTGCGCCTGCTCCCCCCGCTGCGACGCTGCCACGCACCGATAGCCAACGCACCATGCGGCAGCAGGCAGCGCCGACGGTCGACGGCACCACGACGCCGCCGCGCCACAGCTCGCGCATGCGCCCGGTGACCGCGGGTGAGCCATCAGCAGGGGAAACCGTCGAGCCTAAAGACGCCAGTTAGAGCCCATGGTGGTGGTGATCGGCTGGCTGATGGGTAGTACGGCGCGGTCCTCACGTGCGTCATGCCCGCCTCGCGGATGAACACCTTGAAGTCGCGCGCGATGAACTGCGGCCCGTTGTCAGAGATGAT
>JAYTVG010000091.1:0-8299 GCA_043744135.1 Deltaproteobacteria bacterium
GTGACGCACAGCTCGTGAGTATCTACAGCGAGATCCTCAACGACGAGTCAAACCACGCACGCAACATCTTTTCGTTTTTGCCGGCGAGCGAAGAGATCCGCGCGATCACGCGGCGAGCGGACGAGCAGATGGGGGCGGCGATGAACTTTCGCTACGCACGCATGGCTGCCGCCTACCCCCAAGCGTTTCGCTTGAGCGTGCCTGAGGTCGCGGCCGCTGTGCCCGGTTGCGTTGGGTCGAAGGCGTGAGGGCCATCTACGACGACGTCACTCAATGGGTGCGGCTGCATGCATGGGCGACGTTTGCAGAGCTGCGCGTGCTTAACAGTGGCGCGGTGTTACCGTTGACGTCGCCGTTTTTGCGCGTCGCGGCCGAAGGGCAGGGTGTCGTCGACGATTCTCGCGTCGATGCCTTTGCGTCGCTCACGGGGGTTGAAGAGATCACGGGCGTGATGTGGTTGCTCGATCGCGAGCACGTGCAGTTGCTTGAGCGCATCACCGAGCTGTTTGGCAGCCGCGCACCGTTGACGCTCCCCGCGGCTGTCGATGGCTTGCTCGCGCGCGCACAAACGCCAGCGCTCGCCATCAGCACCGTCGGCGCCTCGATCGCTGCGCGCGTGCGGCTGTTGGCGTCGATGGACACGCGCGTCGACGCACATACCCGCTTAGTGCTGCGCGAGCACTCGCGGGCACTGGCAGGCGCGGTGTCGTCGGCGCTGTCATGTGTACAGGCGTTGGTTGCGCACGGCGTGGTCGCGCCCGAAGGCGACGGCGTGGCAGCCGTCGATGTGGCCTTCGCGACCGCTTATCAAACGCTGGCACCGCTTGATCGTCGACAGCACCCAGAGACGTTTCAACAGGTGTCGCTGTTGCGAGGCGCGTCGTGAGCGATGACCGACTGCGCGTGTCGCTGTTTGATCTCGCGGTCGACATCAGCACCACAACGCCAACGCGCGTGCGCACCGCCAATTGGATCACCGACGGACCCCGCACACCGCGCATCGACATTTCGCTGCACGAGCAAGCGGTGGCGAACGTGTTTTTGGCACCACAGTCGGTCGCAGCGGTGCTCGAGCAATGGCCCGAGGTCGAAGCGGCAATCGAAAGGTTGCGGGCGCTTGGCGTGCTGCTCACCCCCGCGCAGTGGGACAGCGTGCGCGCCCAGCACCCTTACGACAACCGCGAGTCACTTTGGCTGAACCGTCCTGAGCACACGGTCAAACACGCGAGCTATGAAGACGCGTACCGAGCGGGCGCCGCACCGTGGAATGATTTGCCACAAGCGGTTGAGGTGGCGGCGCTGTTGCCGTTGCCGGCACGCCACATGCGCGTGCTCGACGTCGGCTGTGGCTCCGGCCACAACGTGCCGTTGCTGCAGCGCCTCGACGTCGACGTAGCGGGGATCGACATCTCCGCCACGGCCATCGCGCAAGCAAAGTTGTTGGCACGCCACCCCGACCACTTCGTCGCAGGCTCGGTGACAGCGCTGCCTTGGCCAGACGCATCGTTTGACGCGGTCGTCGACATCGGTTGTCTGCACTGCCTGGCTGCCGCGGAAGTCGCCGCGTATGTCGGTGAGGTCCGGCGTGTGCTGGCTCCTGAGGGACGCTTCGTGTGTCGCGCGTTTAAGCCGCGGGAGGCCGACGTGGTTGCGCTTCAGCCCGTCGACATGGTGCGGCTCGGCTACACGCCTGACGAGGTGCAAACGCTGTTTGCTGGTGCGCTTGAGGTCAGCCTCGTGAAGGAGGGACCGGTGCACGGCATCTACCTGGGCGTGCGCTGAGCAAGGTCGGATTGGCGGCTTTCTTTAACCAGCGCGCTGTGTCGCTTAAGCTGCACAGTGATGAAAAGACGCATCGTGCGCGTGTCCCAGATGGGACGCGGCGACCACAAGTCGATCACGGCAGCGCTCGCGGAAGCCACCGCGGGCGACTTCGTCGTGGTCGCCGCCGGCACCTACTCGGTGACGACGACGGCCGAGCGTTTCCCGCTGTACATCCCGCCCGGCGTATCGCTTGTGGGCAGCGGTGCTGCGGGTTGTGTGATCGACGGTGAAGGCGCACTGAACTGGAGTTGGCGGCCGTTTCGCAGCGACCAAAGCTTGCTCATCGTTCGCGATCGCTCGACTCTGAGTGGCTTCACCGTGCAAAACAGCGGGGGCTGCGCCGTGTCGGTGTTGCGCGGCGCGCACTGCACGATTTCAGACAACGTCATTCGCTCCAGCGGCTTACACGGGCTGCTGGTAACCGGGCCAAACGACGTCGTCATCCGCCGCAATGCCTTCGCGAACAACGGCACCGCGGGGGTCGCTATCCCCATTTATCGCCCGCAACCTGCGCGGCCTGGCGAAAACATCTTCGTGGTCGGCACCTCGGGGCACGACAACCGCGTGCTCATCGAACGCAACGATGTCGACGGTTCCGCCAACCAAGAGTCCATCACCATCATCACCGATCCCGATGACGAGGGTGCGATCGTCAAGGCGCGCGTCTATGACAACAAAATCGCGAGCGCGCGTGTGGCGCTGCTGTTGGTTGGATCGTTTGGTGGCTCGCGCAACCGTTTGGATCTTGAGCTGGTCGGTAACGAGATCCGCGCGGCCGCCATCGGTATCGTCGTTGGCGGCGCGTATCCGGTCGTGCGTCGGGAGGCGTGCGGCAACGCGGTCACTGTGATGGCGCGCGGCAACGTCATCCGGGACTGCTCAAACGGCATGCAGCTGCTCGGCGCGTTTGGGCCCGCGCGCGACAACCACATCACCGCAGACATCGTCGACAACGCGCTGCTGAATATCACCGGCACAGCGTTGCGCGCCGTTGGTGCAGTCGCGAATCAAGACGCCGCCACCATCAACAACACGGTGACGTGCCGTGTGGTCGGCAACACCACGAGCAACATCAGTGGACGATCGGTCGTCGTCGACGGCGCCGCCATGGAGGTTCCAAGTGGGGTGCTGGCCTTCAGCAACGTTGCCGAGGTCCAACTTGGCGACAACAACTGGCAACAGCACGACGGCAGCAGCGCGGTGTTGTTGCGTAGCGGCCCGGCCGGCAATGAGGCGCGGCTTACCGACGGCGGCTTTGCCTGCGATGTCGAGGACACCATCGCGATGTGGCAGGAGTAGCTGGCGCTCGCGGGTGTGTTACGCCTGTGCTATCGCTACCTTCCACTCAAAGAGGATAAAGCGTGCTCACGACGTTTCAAAAGACCGCGCTCGCGAGCGTGCTTGGCCAGCAGTGGCTCGACGCGAACGACGCAGATTTTCGCTGCCTTGTCGTCGACGAAAAACAAATCGAGGCGCCCGACGTAGCGACCGCGACGCTGCCGACGCGCCGCGACCCCATCGCTGCGGGCCACAACATCCCGCACGCACTCATCGGTGTCGTCGTGTACCGCGTGGAATTCCTCAAGGGCGCGCGTTTTACCGTTGGCCGACGCGACGCCAACGAGGTGGTCATCAAAGATCGCCGCATCTCTGGCAGCCACGCGTCGGTGGAGGTCGCCGCCGACGGCTTATGGCTCACCGACCTGCGCTCCACCAACGGCACGTTTATCGGCAGTGGTGCGCTACAGCCTGGCAATCCCGCAAAGGTGCTGCTCGGCACGACCTTCGTGCTGGCTGAGTTGCCGGTGCTGTTCCTCGACGGAGCCGGCCTCGCCGCCCACATCGCCGCGTCCTGCCCGCCGTCGCCCGGCTGAGCAGCCAACGCCCCGTCGCTATTTGCGTTTGGCTTTCTTGGGCAGGCGCTGTGCGACGTCCATGAGCGCGCGCATCAACTGCGAGGCTTGCCGGTAGTCGTCGACGCGGCGATTTTTGACGAGGTCGAGGTCGCGGATCTTGCGGACCGCGATCGTGATGCTGGGGTTGCCCGGCAGTGCTGTGCGCAGCGCATGCATCCAGTCCTCGACGTCGTCAGCGAGACCACGCAGCACGTACGCGCTGGTTTTGCCTGTCGTGACGTCGAGGGCCGCGTCGTCGAGGCGCTTTTTGAGGGCGGGGGCATCGCGGATGAATTCACGGACGTTGCCGCGCGGTTTTTTTTGCACCGCGTCGCCGCGCGCACCGTCGCCCAATGCCTTATCGCTGGGCTCAAAGCGCTGCACATCGGGCTTGTAGCTGTCCATGCGACTCATCCACGAGCTGCCGCCACTAAACGACGATGGCCGTTTGCTGCGCTCAAGCAAGCCGTCGAGGTCGTTTTTGATGTCCGCGTCGACACGCGCGTCGCCAGGCTTACCGTGCGCCTGCTGGTGAAACGCCACCCACGATTCCAACTGCCGCTCCCAGCTTCCCCAAGCGTGCGTCAACTTGCGGTCTTTCGACGCGTGAACGCGCAGCGTCACCTCGCTGGTCGCGCCGCCGAGTTGCTTCGCTTTGCTGGCGAAACTGTCGACGAACATATCGCGTTCGTCGGCGCCCACGTCGATCAGCACCTTGGAACCGAGGCTTTTGAGCGTGTCGGTGTGCATGCCCATATCGAGCGTTCCCGAGTGCAGACCGAGCGATTTGATGGCGCGCGGAAATTCCTTGGCGACGTCAAAAGCCGTGGGTGCGCCCATCGAAATCCCAGACACGCTCAAGCGATCGGTGTCGGCGCGCAGGTGTTGCCGAGCCCATTTGAGCATCTCGCTGACGTTGGCACCGTCGCCTTCACCCTCACGCACCAACACAATCATCGGCTGCCCGTGACCTTGCATCATGTGGTTGAGGTGCGGCACCAGTTGGCCCGCAGAGGTCCAGCGGCACAACGGGTTGCCCGATCCCGGGCACAACACCAACACGGGGTAGTGCTGGCTGCCGCTCGGGTCATAGTTGGGCGGCAGGTACACGCCCATGCGCCGCGCGCGCGACGAAAAAAATCCCGAGCTGTCGACGTTGGGGCAAAAGTACAAGCCGCGGTCGGGGCCGAGCATGCGCTCCGCTTGCGGTGGCACTCCCGACACACCACTGGGAGCCGGCGGCAGCTTGCGCTCCCAGTTGCGCGTCGGCGGAAACAGCTCCCAGCCGTCGTGCGACAGCACCACCAGATTGTCCAACACGACGGGCTGCGCGGGCGTGTTTTCGATTTGCGCTCGCCACTGCTCAGGGTCTACCGCCAAAGTCATCACGCGGTAGTCGGCGAAATCCACACGGAAGTCGGCGGCGAGCCCATCAAGCACGTGGTCTTCGACGCGCTCGCGTCCAAGCGCGTGCACGGCCGCAACACTGTCAGCGGCGCCCACGGCCATGTCAGGGACGATGACGACGGCGTCGTTGTTTGGCAGCTGCCTTGCGAGTTGTTGCAACACCGTCGCAGCGCTGGTGCCTGGCGGGGGAATCGCCACCACGATGGGGTAGCGCTGTGCACGATCGACATCGAAGCCGGCGGGCAATAGTAGCGCGTACGCTTGGTTGCAGCGGTGGCTGCTGTCATCGGCGACCACCTTCGCCAACACCGCCGTCGGCCGCTGCGAGTCTTTCAATTTCTCGAGGCTGCTGCGGCTGGGCAGCGCGACGCTCTTATCGCCGAGCTGAAGCTTGTCGGGCGCCCCGAGGCTATCGACAACGTCAGCGCCGATGACGACCGCGTGCGAGGTCGTGCGCAACGCGTCGACATCCAACAGCGGCGGCGGCTTAGGGGGCGCATACGACGACGACGACCTCCACGACCACCGGTCCGCCTGACCGCCACCGTCGTCGTACCACGACCGATCGTCGTCACGATCGCGCGCATGATGGGTCGCTGGCGCTGTGTCGATCCCTGGCGCTGTGTCGATCGCTGGCGCTGTGTCGATCGCTGGCGCGCTGGTGTCGACGCTCGCGGCATCCACCTCCACGTCAGCGTCGACTTTGGCGTCATTGGCCGCGAGCGGCTCCGTCGTCGTCAGGGCCGGCGCGGACCAGATTCCAAACAGCGCTTTGAGGATCGGCATGGTTCGCGTGTCCGTCGATTGATAGATCGTCGCGGCCGGCGGCGGCCCACAGGTCAGCGGGCGCAGTCTATGCACAGCCGCGCACGACGGCAAAGGCCGTCCGTCACACCGGCGTACGGCGAGGCCAGCGCAGTCGCGCGATGGCGTGACCGAGCAGCCAGCTGGCGCCGCTCACGGCACCGAGCCAGCCGCCCGCACTGCGCAGCACGCTCGCGGGCGCCACTGTGGGCAGCATCACCGCCGCGCACAGCAACATCGACGCCAACAAGAAGCCGACGAAGCCGGCGCGCACAAACGGCCGACCGTGGCGCTTGCCGTCCCACAAGAAGTGAACGGGGCAGGCACTTTCGCGATCGACGGCGACAACGGTTGGCATGTGCGTGAGGTAGCGTCGCAAACGCGATCAAGCAAGCGAGGCGGCGCGAGCGGGCGGGCAGCAGGCTCGGACGTTGTGCTGCGGCCGCCATTCGATGGTGGCGTGCACCACATTAAATTGGCTCAACAGTGTCGCGCGCAGTGCGTCCGCGTGTTGCGTAAGCGCCGATAGGTCGTCGAGTTGCGTCACGATGACGAGGCTGCACACGGTATCGCCGCTGTCGAGCTCCCAGGCGTGAAAGCCCACCAACTCAAGCGCGCCCGGCAGCTGCAGCGTGGTGCGTTTGATGCCGTCGACGTCTAAGCCGCGGGGCGCGTGTTCGAGCAAGATCGAGCCCACGTCCATCAACAAGCGCACGCTGCCGACCGCGATGATGCCAGCGACCAACACGCTGGCGACGGGGTCGATAAGGGTATTGCCCGTGAGCGTGATGACGACGCCAGCGACGATGGCCGCGACCGATCCAAGCGCATCCCCGAGCATGTGCAAAAACGCGCCACGCGTGTTGACGCTGTGATCTCCGGAACGGTGCACCCACCACGCGCCAAACAGGTTGACGACCAGGCCGAGCATCGCCACCACCATGACAGGCCGGCCGGCAACGGCGACGGGCGCACCAAAGCGCTCGATGGCTTCGACCACAATCCACACCGCCGCAGCCAACACCGTCAACGCGTTCACGAGGCCGCCGAGCACCGGCAGCCGCGCCAGGCCGAAGGTCGCTCGAGACGTCGGGGGGCGGGTGCGCAACACCGCAGCCACCACCGCCGCCAGCAGGCCGATGGCGTCGGTTAACATATGCACGGCGTCGGACATCAGCGCGAGCGATTGCGTGCGCCAGCCAGCGACGCCCTCGATGACACAAAATCCACCCGTGACCACGAGCGCGACGACAAGTGCGCGCGTGCCGAGGCGCTTAACGTCGTGGCCATGGCTTTCGTGGTCGTGGTCGTGGTCGTGGTCGTGGTCGTGGTCGTGGTCGTGGTCGTGGTCGTGGTCGTGGTCGGGTTGTGCGCCGGGTGCGTCTTTGGAGGCTACGGGGCGCATGGACGGCACTTTAGCGCTGTGGTGCGCAAACACCAACGTGCGCCTCGGGTGAATCGCGGATCTGCGAGCGCAGATCATGCGGTGTCTGTGCGTGCTGTGCGCTATCGTGACGCGAGCACGGATTGTTTGGTTGTGGAAGGATGTCAGCATGCGCATCTTCGGCCTTGGTCTCATCGCTCGCTGGATCACAGTCGCAGTGCCTGCGTGCGTCATCGCGCTCGCCTGCGCGTGCGGCAACACCGAGTACATCTCGGTTGAAAAGCAGACACCCAAACGCCCCATCGGCGACGGCTGCGTGGTCGACGCGGAGTGCGACACCGGTCGCTGCGTCGCGGGCGCGTGCGCGGACACCGGGTGCGCGTCCGACGCGGAGTGCAGAAACGACGAATTTTGTGTGCTCGGTGAGTGCGAGCTCGTCGACGATTTTGAATGCCAGCCAGACCAAGCGCCGTTGTTGTCGATCTCAACGACGTCGCTCGATTTCGCGCAGGTCGCCATCGGCCAGACCGGCAACCAAACCGTCACAATCGAAAACATCGGCGACTGTTTGTTGACGTTGTCGGCCGCGGGCCTCGCCGGCGACCCCGGCTTTGACTGTGAGCCGTGTAATCCCAGCGTGTACCCGCAGCGCGTGCCGCCTCAACGCACGCTCGAGATCGACGTGAGCTTTTCGCCCCTCGACCCGGGCGAAAAAAATGCCTCGCTGTTCATTGACACCGACGACGTCACCGCGGGCGATCAAGGCCAAGTGGAGGTTGCGCTGCACGCCGCATACGACGGCACGCCGCTGTTGCTGGTGACGCCAAACGAGCTCAACTTCGCGTTTGTCGCGTTTACCCCTGGCGGCACGCAGGGCACGCGCACCGAGACCGTCGAGGTCACCAACCGCGGCAGCGGCAACGCGGCGCTCATCATCGAGCGCATCTTTTTGGACGAGGGCACGGTGTTTAGCGTGCCCGCCGAC
>JAYTVG010000092.1:0-8287 GCA_043744135.1 Deltaproteobacteria bacterium
CTTGAGGTAGTCGACTTGGTCTTTAAAGGTGCGAAACACCGGCGGGTTTGGCGGTTTGCGCTCTTTGGGTCGTTTGACGCGCACGACGCCGGCGTCGACGTCAAACAGCTCCACGAACAGCACGCCCGCGTCGACGGTGGTCGCTTTGGGGGTGTCGTTGGCGTCGACGGGCTCCAGCAAGCGGGCTGGATCGCCGAGTTCGCCGATCAACACGCCTGCATCGGACAGCGCCGCGCCCACGTCGACGCTGTCGGTGCGTTGGCTGAGTGCTATCGCCATGGCTGCCACACACAAGCTGAGCACCACCACGACGCCCGCGAGCGCCCACACGAGCCGTGAGCTGCGCGGTGGCAGCGGCGGCAGCGGTGCGCGTTCGGGGTGACCGCGCGTCACCCGCGCGGTGGTCGGCGCGCTTTTGGAGGTGCCGCTCTGCGTGATCTTGGGCGCTTGGGGGCGCATCGGAGTCGTCAACTGCGCAGCGTCGGGGCGACGAGGGTCTCAGACACCTCATCGTCAAACATCGCCGTGGCGATAGCGGTCGGCGCGCCCCGACGCGACGTCGACGGCACGGCAGGCGCGCTGTCGCGAAAGGCGCCTTGGCTCAGGCTTGGGCCGGTGCCGTCGTCGTCGATGACGGGCTGGTCTGGAAACGCCGTCAGTGCATTTGGATCAAACGCCGACACCAACTCATTGAGGCGGCCCCGCAGCTGCGCGGGGGACACGATGTTGGTGCGCCCAAGCGAGCTGTGGCTGTGCTCGAGGTCTTCGCTCTCTGATTTTTGCAGCTGGCCAAGCGGAAACACCCGCGTGCGCGCCTCGGCCAGCCCGGTTGCTTGCAAGATCATTTCGCGTTCGCTGTTGCGCTCGTCGGCGAAGATCTCCGTCATGAAGCGCGCACACCGATGGCGGCCGTCGTCCGCGCCGCCACGCGCGCGCGCCACATCCAACACCGCGCCGCGCATGGCACCCGCACTCGAAAAGCGTGCCCGCGGCTCGCCAGCAAGCGCCACATCCAACACCGCGCGCACGTCTTTTGCGAGCGTGCCGTAGCTCGCAGGACGGTGATCGCCTTGCATGGCCACGCGCCACACCGCCTCTTCGGCGAGCCCTTCGTAAAAGCGTTCGCCGCTTAGAAATTCGTAGAGCATGACGCCGACGGAATACAAGTCGCTGCGGCCATCCAGCGCGCGATCGCGCACCTGCTCGGGGGCGTTATAGCGCAGCTTGCCCACCATGATGCCCGGCCGCGTCATCTCGCGCTTGAGTCCGTGCGTCGCTAGGCCGAAGTCGATGAGCTTTGGGTGGCCGTCAAATCCCAGCATGACGTTGTGGGGACTGACGTCTCTGTGCACGATGCCTAATGCGCGATCGGTCGACGGATCGACGAGGCTGTGCGCGTAGTCGAGCGCCAACAGCGTCTCAGCGATGCAGTGAAAAATGAGCTCGGCTGGAAGCTTTTTTCCCAGCTTCTGCGCGCGGCTTTGCACGTCGCGCAAGTTGCGGCCAGAGATGAACTCGAGCGCTAAAAAATACGTCTTGTCGACGACGCCGGCGTCGAGGGTATGACAGATCGCCGTATGGTCGAGCTTTTGCACCACACGCGCTTCATCTAAAAATCGTCCGACCGCCTCTTTGTCGGATTTGAGGTCGGAGCGCACGGTCTTGACCACGCACACT
Organism: Deltaproteobacteria bacterium; assembly: GCA_043744135.1. GTDB lineage: Bacteria > Myxococcota > UBA727 > UBA727 > VGSZ01 > JAYTVG01. The sequence continues at coordinate 1,678 of JAYTVG010000092.1, forward strand.
TCGTCGGTGCTTTCACCTTCGACTGGGCGCAACGCCAAAAACACTTGTCCCATGCCGCCCTGCGCGATCAGGCGGATCAGCGTGAACGGCCCAAAAGGTCGCGGCAGCTGGTTTAAAGCGTCGAAGGTCCCGTTTGCCACGTCGTGCGCACCATCCACCCCGCGTTTGCCGGGCGTACGCTAAAGCTGATAGCACGGTAGCCGACGCGCATGCCCCGTCGACTTGCTTTGGGGGCAATTGTGCGATGTTGTTGGGCTGAGGGCGCTGGCGTGACGTTTTCATTCTTCGGCTTGATGGTTCTGGCGTTGGCGGGCACAGCGAGTGCTATCGCTGCCGCCCCACACGGCACGATGCGCGGCCCGAAAAACCACCTCACCCGCGGCCCAAACAACCCCGTCGCCCGTCGGACTTAGCTTGCAGTTTCATCCTCCGGTCGTGCGCGTGTTGGCGGTGGTGGTCGCAGTTGCGGCGGCCGCGGCGGGGCGCGCCGAGAGCGTGGCGCTACTGCCGTGCGCCGGCGCCGGCGCCGACGCCGACAAAAAGGCCATGGACGAAACGCTACGCCAAACGCTCAAGGGACAGAGCGGCATCGAGCTGCAAGCTGCCGTCGAGACACGGCGCCAACTGCTCTCCGCCGCCGACATGAATCTGCTGTGCGGTGACAACAACGTGCCGTGCTTGGTCAAATTCGGTGCGTTGGCGGGGGTCACGCTGGTGTGGGTGCCTGTGCTCGCCGGTACCGATCTAACCGTGCGCGTCATCGACGTCGACGCGTCCGCACAGCGCCGTGAAGCCAAGGGCAACGTCGCGCAGCTGCGCTCCATCGTTGATGAAGCGCTCGGCCGCAAGCCGATCGCGTTTGATCCGCCGCCACCAGACACGGGCGCGCCAACGACGTCGCCACCGCCACCGCAAGGCAACGCCGCCACCTCGCCAGCGGCGGTCGACGGCTCGACACCCGCGCCGAGCATCGGCATCGTGCTCGCAGGAGTGTCTGGGGCGGTCGCTGCGCTCGGCATCGGTGGCGGTGTCACGTGCGAGTTGCTGTTCAACAAGGTCGTCGGCGATCTCGACGCGAAAACACGGGCCAACGTGATCCGCCCCGCCGGCATCGGGCTGTGGGCGACGGGCGCGCTCGGTGCTGTCGGCCTCGCCTCTGGTATCGTGGTGGCGGTGGTGTTGTCCAAGGAGCCCGAATGAAGCTGCTCGCATGGTGCCCGCTGGTGGTCGTTGCGCTGTCCACCACCGACGCCTGCACGTTGTTTGGCCGCACCACGCCTTGCGACAGCTCCGCGGATTGCACCGCCGATGAAAGCTGTGGCCCCGGCGGCTTTTGCCAGCAAGGCGAACCGCTGGCCCCGCAAGGCGAGGGTGAGGGCGAAGGAGAGGGCGACGTCGGTGAAGGTGAAGGTGAAGGGGAAGGCGACGTCGGCGAAGGGGAAGGAGAGGGCGAAGGTGAAGGTGAGGGCGAAGGTGAGGGTGAAGGCGAAGGGGAAGGCGAAGGTGAACCTCCAACGACCGCACCGGTCTGCGCGGGAGGGCCAGCCGTCGTCGTGGCGCCGTGGTTCGACCTCAGCTTCAAAAAGCGCATGCCGCTGGCTTTTTGTGACGCCACCGCAGCCAACGCTGCCGTAACCGGCTTGACGGTGCCGTTAGCGTTGACGGGTGGTCGCTTCGATTTCACCGCAGCGCTGGCGGACGGCAGCGATGTGGAGTTTGTCGATCAGCGTGCCGGCGCGACGGTGTTGGCGTACGAAAAACAGTTCTACGTCGCCACACCACCCAGCGTTGGCGTGTTCAACGTCGCGTTGCCATCGGTCAACCCCTCGACGCTCACCGACCACGTGTGGTTGTACTTTGACAAAGACACCGCGGGCCCAGCACCGAGTGCCGCCGACGCGTTCGCGGGCTACGCCGGCGTGTGGCACTTTGACGTGCTGCCCTTTGTGGAGGCGAAGACCGGCGCGGCCGCGTTGTTTCAGGCGCAAACCTTTGCCGACCCAGGCATGTGGGGAGGCGCTTTTGGCCTCGACGGCAACAGCGTGGCGTTTTTTTCGGCGCAAGGGGTGAGCAATAGCGCCGGTGCGATGTCGTTGTTTGTGATGCCGCCGTCGGCCTTCGTCAGCCCGTTTAGCGTCGGCCACTTGCTGTTTTTGTCCGACACGGGCGACGGCTTGGTGTCGGACGGTTTTGGTCCCGACGCCAGCATGCACCTCGACAGCATCTTAACGCGCGGCTTTGGCTATTTTGCCCCCACGAGTGCTGCGGTCGTTGGCAGCTACGTCGTCAACGCCCAGCAGGTGTACGCCTCCGCCAGCGAGGTGCAGCACGTGCAAATCACCTGGGGCGGCGGCGAGATCGTCGTGTACGCCAACGGCGTGCGGGTCTCGACGACAGCGGCGACGCTGAGCGGATTTTCGCCGCCGCACTTGGGCATCGGCATGGATGAACGCTTGCTCGCGGGCTCGGGCTTTGCTGGCCGCATCGATGAGCTGCGGGTGTCGACGGTGAAACGCAACGACGCCTTCGCGCGCGCCGAACACCGGGCACTGCTCGACCAGTTTGTCACCTACGGCCCCATCACCAACGCGCCGTGATCCGCCTCGGCATCACCCTGCTGCTCGCGTTCGCGCTCGTCGACTGCACGTTCATCGCCAGCGCGCCCTGCGACGTCGACGCGGACTGCGACCGGGCTCAAGTCTGCGTCGCAAGCTTTTGCCGCACGGCCGTCGGGGAAGGGGAAGGGGAAGCAGGCGAGGGCGAGGGCGAAGGCGAAGGCGAGGGTGAAGGCGAAGGCGAAGGCGAAGGCGAGGGCGAGGGCGAAGGCGAGGGTGAAGGCGAGTTCATCACGCTGTGTGGTCAGGCCCACGCCGTGCCGGTCTGGGCGGACGCGAGTTTTTCGCGCCGGCTGCCGCTGGGGCTATGCGACGCCAGCGCGGACAACACCACGGTCGCGGCGCTGCCGGTGACGGTGCGCTTGCCGGGCAGCTTCAACTTCGCCGCCATGCAAGCCGATGGCCACGATGTCATCTTCGTCGACAGCAGCGGTGCGCTCTTGCCGTATGACCGGCAGTTGTTCACGCCGCCAACGGCCCTGTTTCAGGTGCGCGTCACGCAGATGAACCCGAGCACCAGCCTCGACGACATTTGGATGTACTACGGCAGCGCGAGCGTCGCCGACCGTCAAGACCGCGCAGCGACGTACGCTGACTTTGCTGGCGTGTGGCATCTCGACGGCGAGTTCACCAACGCAAAAACCGGCGCTGCTGCGGATGCCGTCTCCAACGTGCTTGCCGGCGTCGGGCTGGTGGGCGGCGCGTCAGAGCACGTCGCCGACCAACAGTCGTTCGCGCGGCTGGCCACGGCCGGCATGCAGGTGGGCGCTGGCACGATCTCCGCGCTGGTCGGCCCCCGCGGCGACAACATCACCTTTGGCGCGGGGCACGTGCTGTTTTTGTCAGAGCTGCAAACGGCAGCGACCGTCGGCTTTGACACCTTGTCGTTGTTTTTGACCATCAACACCGACAACGCGGTGGCGTTTTATTTGCCGTCGTCCGCGGGAGGTGGCGCATTTACCGTCACGTCCGCAGCCAACGCTTTTGCGCCGTTGGGCTTCACGCACGTCGCTGCCGCGTGGGACGCCAGCACCGCTTCGGTGTACGCGGCGGGCGCGCAGGTCGGCACGCGCGCCATCACCAACACCGCGAACTTCCCGGTGCAAAACGCCGTGCTCGGCATGGCAGAGAACAACCAAAGCGGCGCCGCCAACACCCGCAACTTCAACGGACGCATCGACGAATTGCGCGTCAGCCTCCTCGCCCGCAGCAGTGCGTTTTTACACGCCGAGGCGCGTGCGGCGGCGGGGCAGTTGGTGGTGTTTGGCAACGAACAGGCGCAGTAGCGCGGCGGTTGGGTCAGCGCGAAGTCGGCCCGCGCCCCGACCGCTCGCATGTTGACGACGTCACTTTGCGCAACTGACGGTCGGCTTGTTCGTCGTGCGCGATGGCGTGCACGACCGCATCAATATGGGTCTGAAGCGCCCGCAGTGCAGCGTGCGCTTCAGCGTCGTTGAGCGGGCGCGTGCCGAGCGCGTCGAGCACCGTGCGTTGGCTGGCGGTGACGGCGATGGTCACGCCCACCGTGTTTGACGGGATGGTGCGCTTGACGGTGTCATCGGTGCCAAACGCAAAACCACCGAAGCGCTTGGGGTCTGGATCGCGCCACGGCCATGCGTCGATGGCAGCCCACAGTTGCTCAAGCGCGACGGCCGCTCGTGACAGCTCGTGCGGCAAAAACGCGCGCCCGCCAGCATCATCCAGCCAGTGCACCAGCGCTTTGACGAGGCCCGCGTCGGTGACGATGCGCCCGTACAAGGTACCCTTCGCGGTCTGCGCGAAATCGACTTCACGTGCGCGCAGCCAATCGTGCGGGGCGCAAAAGTGGTTGGCGCACACTTCGCGCGGGTACACAGCGAGGTCGCGCAGATCTTCGCCGCGCGGATGGCGCGTGGGATGCAGCAAACACCCGACGCGCCCGACCTCGACGTAGCCGGCAAACGGGCACACCTTGACGCCCGCAAACAACACGTCGGGACGCTCGGCCGCCAGCAACGTGTCCCGCGCCTGCGCGAGGGCAGCGACGTCAGGCCAAGCCGCGTTCACGGCATCGGTGCGGCGCACCAGTCGCGCGTGCTCAGCGGCCGGTGAGCGATCACGGAAGTTGTACACGCCACAACACGCGCCACACGATCCGTGCGCGTGCTGACACAAGATGCGCAGCGGGGCCCCCACCTACGCCGTCATCATCACGTCGATGAGCTCAACGTCGTCAAGCGCCACCGCCGCGCCCAAAAACAACGGCGCCACGGCCACCAACTGCTCAGGGCCGTCGGTGACGAGCAGTTGGTGGCGGGCTGGCAGCGTGCTGGCGAGATCGCGTGCGTGCAACACTGCTGCGGTGTCGTCGGCGGTGGCGACGGCGCCGTTGACGATGCTGACGCGCGGATCGAGCACCGTGCGCAACACGTCGGTGAGCAATGGGTAGTGCGTGCACCCGAGCACCACGGTGTCGGTGTCGGCGGGCAGATCTTTGAGGTAGGCGCGCGCGACGCCGAGTGGCACCTCACCCGAGGTCCACCCCTCCTCCACCAGCGGTACAAACAGCGGGCACGCGCGCGACACCACGCGTTTTACGCCGAGCGCCGCCAACGCGCGCACGTATGCGCCCGAGCGCACGGTGCCGTGGGTGCCAAGCACCACCACGGAGCCGCCGCGCGTGACGTTGCGGGCGGCGCGCGCGCCCGGCTCAACCACGCCCACAATGGGGATCGGCAAGGCCTCGATGAGCGCGGGCAAAGCGTGTGCGGTGGCGGTGTTACACGCCACCACCAACAGCTTGATGTCGCTGTGGGCAAGCAGCGTGCGGGCGGCGTTGATGGCGTATTTGACGACGGTGCCAGCGCTGCGCGCGCCGTAGGGAACGCGCGCGGTGTCGCCAAGATACACGGTGCTTTCGCGGGGCAGCCGCTCCTTGAGGGCGCGCAGTACCGTAAGCCCGCCGACGCCGGAATCAAACACGCCGATGGGGCGGCTGCGCGCACGGGTCGACTCAGTCACGGTTGCATTGTGCTCAGATTGCGCCCCGTTCGTCATCACCGTCGACAACAGACGTGGCGCGGCGAACAATCCACACGCCACCTTCGCTACCAGCGCGCACGAAGCGCGCTGGGCACGGGTCACCGAGGCGGTAGCGCACAGCGGCCGTACGCCTACGCAGCCCGACGTTGATCGTGCACCTGCGGCGCTTGCGTCAGTCGCGTCGGCGCCCCGATCGTTGCTACAGACATGTCCACAACTGCACAGTTCACGTCATGTCGATCTCGGTGTTGGTGTCTCAAAGCGCGATCCATGCATCGTCTCGTGAGTTACCTTGTTCACCTGCCAAGCTCGGTGAGTTACCTTCACCTGCCAAGGTTGGTGAGTTACGTTGACCACCTGCCAAGGTCCAAGGTCGGTGAATTATTTTGTTCATCTCCCAAGGTCGGTGAATTATTTTGTTCACCTCCCAAGGTCGGTGAATTATTTTGTTCACCTCCCAAGGTCGGTGAATTATTTTGTTCACCTCCCAAGGTCGGTGAATTCCAGGAGCGTGTATGACGTCGGTCTTAGAGCAACTCAAAGCATTCACCGTGGTGGTCGCTGACACGGGCGACTTTGCCGCCATTGACGCCTTCCGCCCGCGCGACGCCACAACGAACCCGAGCCTGATCGCTGCTGCCGCCGCGATGCCGCAGTACCGGACCCTCGTGGACGCGGCGCTGCTGTGGGCCAAGGGCGATAGCATCGACAAAGCGCCCGCCGCCGTCGTCAAGCGCGCGGTCGATCGCTTGGCGGTCGAGTTCGGCATGGAGATCTTGAAGGTGGTGCCTGGCCGCGTGTCGACCGAGGTGGACGCGCGCTTAAGCTACGACACCGCCGCGTCCATCGCCAAAGCGCGTGACTTGATCAAAATGTACGAGGCAGCGGGCATCCGGCGCGAGCGCATTTTGATCAAACTGGCCGCCACATGGGAGGGCATCAAAGCTGCCGAAACGCTTGAGCAAGAGGGCATT
>JAYTVG010000093.1:0-2519 GCA_043744135.1 Deltaproteobacteria bacterium
TGCGCAGATCGCACGCCAGCGCCAACTCACAGCCGCCACCAAATGCCACTCCCTCAAGTGCCGCGATGGTGTGCATCGGCAGGCGCTCGATGGTGTCCATGATGCCGCGGATGCGGCGCAGGTACGTGCGCGTTTGCTCAGCCGACATGCCCGCGCGCTCTTTGAGATCCGCGCCCGCGCAAAAGGACTTTTCGTTGCCCGCGAAGATCACCGCGCGCACGTGGCGCTTGACGGCGACGGCTTCAACCGCGGCCCACAACGCGTCGAGCAGCGCAACCGACAGCGCGTTCATCGCAGCCGCCCGCGCCAGCGTCAGCGTGACGATGGATGCAGCGCCCGCCACTGCTACAGCGCCGGACGCAACACAGGGTTGTTCAGTGACAACGACGAGCGGGTCGGTGAGCGGGTCGGGGAGCGCTGCGGGGGCCATGGACTTCTCCTGCGGCCATCATAGCGAAAACGCGCGCCGGGGGGCAGCGCTAAGCGGTGGGGTGGTCGCTGTCGTGCAGCCCGTCGCGGTCCAAGTGCAAGCGCCGCGGCATGCGGTCCGCGAGACGCGGGTTGTGAGTCACCACGATGGCGGTAATGCCGCGCGACTTGTTGAGTGCGGCGATGACGTCGTGGATCTCGGCGGCCTTCTCCTCGTCGAGGTTGCCGGTGGGCTCGTCCGCCAGCAGCAGCTGCGGCTCGTTGACGAGCGCGCGCGCTAAAGCGACGCGTTGTTGTTGGCCTCCTGACAGTTCTCCAGGGCGGTGGTCGACGCGATCCGCCAGCCCCAACTCGTCGAGCAGCGCGCGGGCGCGTCGTGCGGCTTCGGGTTTGGCGACGCGCTGGACCAACGCCGGCATCATGACGTTTTCCAATGCGGAGAACTCCGGCAGCAAGTGATGAAACTGAAAGACGAAGCCGATGTGCTTGTTGCGAAAGCGCGCGATGGCCGCCGGCGGTTGCGCCCACACGTCGTCAGCGTCAAAACGCAAGGTGCCCCGCGTCGGCTCGTCCAGCGTCCCGAGCACGTGCAGAAGCGTTGACTTGCCGACACCGGAGGGCCCAGTGATTGAGATGAATTGTCCCGCAGCGATGGTGACGCTGAGGCCCTGAAGGACCGGGATCTCGCGGCCCGCCATCCAATAGCTTTTCGACAGGGCCTGTGTTTCGATTCGCATCGGCTTCCTCGTGTCTGTGGTGCCGTGCGCAGCGACGTGCGGCAGGCTGCATCCGGTGGTGAGCTCGCGGGGCGGCGCACGCGTCAGTCGTAGCGCAGCCCCTCGACGGGACGCAGTCGAGCAGCGAGCAGCGCGGGGTAGATGGTCGCGAGATACGTCAGCACCAAGGCCGCGACACCGACCAACACCACCTCAATCGGCTCGACGTGAACGGGTAGATTCGAGATATAGTAAACATCAGGGTCTAAGCCGAATCCAAACGTTTTGATAAGCAGGCACGCGCCCAGACCCGCGAGGATCCCCACAGCGGTGCCGAGGCTGCCGACAATGACGCCATAGGTGATAAAGATCTTCATGATTGAGGTATCAGATGTGCCCATGGTTTTGAGGATGGCGATTTCCTTCGACTTTTCAATGACGAAGACAATGAGGGTCGCAGCAATGAGAAAACTGGCCACAATCGTGATCACATTGAGAATGATAAACATCGCAATCTTCTCAAGCTTGAGGGCTGAAAAGAGGTTGCGGTTCATCTCCATCCAGTCCTTGGTGCGATAGGGGTAGCCGCCCAGCTCTTTGAGCATCGCCTTGGAAATGCTCTGCGTCTTTTCGACATCATCTACTTTATACTCAACACCCGTCACACCACCTTTGAGGCCAAAAAAGTCCTGTGATTCTGACAGCGCGATGTAGATGAATTTCGAATCATATTCATACATTCCAGAATAAAAAAGTGCTGCAACACGAAAAGCGCGCGACTTTGGCACCGGTCCCGATGGGCCAAGCTCGCCGACCGGTGACACCACGTTGATGACGTCACCCACCATCGCCTTGAGGTTCTTTGACATCTCGATGCCGATGACGATGCCCGGGATGGCCTTTTGTGCAGACGGCACCAAACCGCGCGTGGCCTTTTCAAGCGCGTCGTCGAGCGCTTCATTGAGCTTTTTGCCGTCGCCGCTGGCGCTGGTCTGCGGCACCGCGATGAGGTCGGGGGACTGCAGATGCTCAAGCTTGCCCCGCGTGATATTTTGGCCCAGCTCTGTCACGGAGCCGATGGTGGACACGTCGATGCCCTTTAACAGCGCGCCCGACAAATTCGATGCGGACGACACCATGACCTCGTTATAAACAAACGGCGTCGCACCGGTCACGCCAGGCACGTGCGCGGTTTTTTTCATGACGTCGTCGTATTCGGTGAAGTCGGTGCCGTATTTGAGCACCAGCAAATGTGCGTTTGCGCCAAAGATCTTCGAGCGCAGGTCCGTGGAGAAGCCGTTCATCACGCTCATGACGATCACCATGGCGCAGGTGCCGACCGCGACCGCCAACACCGAGATGACGGTGATGATG
>JAYTVG010000094.1:0-8249 GCA_043744135.1 Deltaproteobacteria bacterium
CCCACGCGCACGACCGGCCAAGAGGCGCTGCTCACCGCCAAGCGCGCCCAGGGTCAAACGCTCACCGACCTCGGCAAGCACATCGACGAGCGCATCGCCCACGTCGGACGCGTCCGCGCCGCCGTCAACAACGACGGTGTGCTCGACCAAGCGGAGCTGCGTGACATCAGCGCAGCGAAGCTGGCGCGCGTCGAAAACCCCAGCGTCGGCATGGTGGTGGACGGCGCCAAAAGCGACCGCGCGCTACTCACCGCACTGGACCAAGTTGACGCAGAAGCCAAAGCGACGCCCGCAAAGGTCGAGCCCGCAAAGGTCGAGCCTGCAAAGGTGGACCCCGCAAAGGTCGAGCCCGCAAAGGTCGAGCCCGCAAAGGTCGACCCCGCAAAGACCACGGCGGCCGCAGTGGTCACGGTGAAGCCTGGCGATTGGTTGCTGAAGATCGCGGCCCACTCGAAAAATGCCGACGGCACCCCCGTGACGGTCGAGCAGCTGCGCAAGATCCCCGAAAACAAGTACATCTTTGACCGCAAGTCGAGCGGCGACCTCATCAAACCCGGCGACAAAGTCACGCTGCCCGCGGGCGCGTCGACCATCGGCGCAGCGAACACGGACCCGGCTCCGAAGGGCAACCCCACGGGCATTGACCTCGCAGGCGACGCCAAGCCCGCACCGATCGCTCCCAAGGGCAACCCCACGGGCATTGACCTCGCAGGCGACGCCAAGCCCGCACCGATCGCTCCTAAGGGCAACCCCACCGGGACCGACCTCGCTGGCGACAAAAAGCCCGCACCAGTGGTCGCACCCCTGGGCAATCCCAACGGCGTCGACCTGGCGGGCGACACCAAGCCGGTGACCGCGCCGACGCCAGTCGTGACCGCACCGTTGTCGCAGCGTCAGGTCGACGAAGCCGTCAGCCAGATCGCCAGCGGGATCGGCAAAAAGGGCGAGATCGCCGACGTCAACAAGGTGTTCGCGGGCCTGCAGGGCATGTCGCCCAACCAAATCGCGCAAGTCAAAACGGCCTACAACACGAAGTTTGGCAAGGACGGTTGGGACTTCGACAAACACGTCACGGGTGCGATGTCTCCCTGGAACCAGCGCGCGTTTGCAGCACTGGACAAGGGCGACACCGCGGGCTTTGAAAAGCTGCGCGCGCAAGGCAAGGCGAAAGACGCCGAGGTCACCAAGAGCACCGAAGCGCTGTTCACGGCAGTGGACGGTGGCGGTACCGACGAGAAGGCCGTGATGCAGACGCTCAAGGGCGTGCCCGATGCGGAGACCATGAAAGCCATCGAGTCGCAGTTCAAGCGCGACCATGGTGAGGACTTGCGCACGCGCCTCACAGACGAGCTGAGCAGCGGCGACTTCATGGAGTCACGCGACACCGCGCTCGACGTGAAGCGCGCCACCGCCTACCTCGACGGCAACAAGAACCTCGCGTCCGCTTTGCTGATTCAAAGCGTCGCCGATGGCGGCAGCCCGGCCGCACTCAAAGAGGTGCTCACGGAGGTGGCCAAGGACCGCCGCAGCGGTGTGGGTGCGGAGCTCAAAAAACTCACGGGCGGCACCATGCGCGAGTTCACCGACGCGGTGCTGATGAACTCGGGCCTCAAAGCGACGGACAAGGTGGCGCTTGAGCGTCTCGCCAGTGAGTTTGACGCCGCGCCAGCTGCGCCGGCAACCAAGCCCACCGTCAAGCCCGACACGATGCTCGCGTAAGCACGCACGTCCGTTTGCGAAGGCCCATCGCGCAAGTGATGGGCCTTTTCTTTTGGTGTGTGTGCACCATGCTCGCGACCATGTCGATCCGCACCTCTCGCGTCGGTGAAGAAATCCAAAAGGTGCTGTCGGCGCGCTTGGTTCGCGGCGTGCGCGACCCGCTGCCGGGGTTCGTCACCATCGCGGGTGTCGAGGTCACGAGCGATTTTTCGCTCGCGAAGGTGTTCGTCAGCGTCATCGGCACCGACAAGGAAAAACAGCAAGCGATCGCGTTGTTGACGCAGAGTAAGGGCATGATGCGCTACGAGGTCGGTCAGGCCGTGCGCTTGCGTCAAACACCGGATCTGCGCTTCGTGCTCGACGACAGCGGCGAGCGCGGTGCCCGCGTCTTGCGGCTGCTCGACGAGGTGCGCGCAAGCACGCCGCCACTTGCGCCCACGACAGGTGCAGCGCCGCCATCACCGCCATCAGCGATGGCGCAGTTGGGCGCCGTCACCCTTGCGGCCAAACCGCAGCGCACCCCTCGGCCTCGCGCCGCAGCCGCCCGAAAAAGCCCGAAAGGCCGCGCATGAACGCCCGCACGCTGTTTGGTACCGACGGCATTCGCGGGCGCGCAAACGTGTGGCCGATGACGGTCGACGTCGCTGTGCGCCTGGGGCAAGCGCTCGCGTGGCAGGTGCGCGCTGGCGCACTTGGCCGTGGTGCTGGCAGCGACGGCCATCGGCACCGCATCGTTTTGGGCAAAGACACGCGGCTGTCGGGCTATATGCTTGAGCAGGCGATCGCCGCCGGCATCACCTCGTGCGGTGTCGACGTCATGCTGGTCGGCCCGCTGCCCACGCCCGGCATCGCGTTTATCACCGAGTCGATGCGCGCGGACGCCGGCGTTGTGGTGTCGGCGTCGCACAACGCGTTTGAAGACAACGGCATCAAAATCTTTGATCACGCTGGCTACAAGCTCCCGGACGCGGTCGAGGCCGAGATCGAGCGCGCGATTTTGGGCGACAGCCCCGACGTGCAAGCGGTCGCCGGCACGAGCATCGGCAAGGCCTTTCGCATCGATGACGCACGCGGGCGCTATCTGCAAAATCTCAAGAACACGTTCCCGCGCAGCGTGACGCTCGACGGCCTACGTATCGTTGTCGACTGTGCGCACGGTGCAGCGTACCGCGTGGCCCCAGAAGTGTTGCGGGAACTCGGTGCCGAGGTGATCGAGGTCGGCACCGCCCCCGACGGCGTCAACATCAACGCCGGCGTTGGATCAACGCACCCCCAGCTGGCGCAACAACTCGTGCTCAAACACGCTGCCCACGTCGGCATCGCGCTCGACGGCGACGCCGACCGCGTCATCGTCATCGACGAAGCTGGCCGTGTCGTCGACGGTGACGCGCTGATGGCGGTGTGCGCCAAAGAGATGCGTTCGCGCGGTGCGCTCGCCAAAGACACGCTCGTGTCCACCGTGATGTCAAACGTCGGGCTGGAGCGCTGCTTAAAGCCGCTCGGGATCACCGTGGAGCGCGTGCAGGTCGGTGACCGTTACGTCGTGGAGCGCATGCGCAAGGGCGGGTTCAACCTCGGCGGCGAGCAGTCGGGGCATATGATTTTCTTAGACCACGCCACCACTGGCGACGGCACGGTGGCGGCGTTGGCGCTCCTCAGCATGATGAAAAAGGAACAGTCGAGTGCGTCCGCCATCGCGCGCTTTTTTGTCGCGAGTCCGCAAGAACTCGTGAACATCAAGGTCAACAACAAAGTGCCCATCGAGCAGCTGCCTGATGTGGTGCGCCTCATCGATAGCGTCGAGCAGCGCATGGGCGCTGAGGGGCGCGTGTTGGTGCGGTATTCGGGCACGGAGATGAAAGCGCGCGTGATGGTCGAGGGACCCGACGCTGTGGCGGTGCGCGCCGACGCCCAGGCGATCGCGGCGGCGCTGCAGGCCGCGCTCGGCGCCTAGACGACCTTGGTTGAAGTCGATGAGTTGCGCTGTTCATCTCCTCAAGGTCGATGCATCGCGCTGTTCATCTCCCCGAGGTCTATGAATTCACCGATGAGCAGGCGGCCGTTCGTCGTTTACGTCGGGCGTGGCGCCCGCTACCACCCGACTCCACCCAGAGGTCCGAGTGAGCGCACTACCGATCGCATGCCGTCCGAGCCTCGCTGTCCCCGAACATGAGATCACGCAAGATTCATTTATCGAGCTCGCCAACTTGGTGCTCGTAGACCAACCGAATTTGCTGCAGCGCATCGTGCGCATCATGAAGAACGCCGGTATTAAAAAGCGCTACGTGGTGCGTAAGCCCGAGGAGCTGACGACACCGACAGGGTTTGGCTTTCGCAACAACCTGTTTATCGAGCACAGTAAGAAACTCGGCTTGAGCGCTGCGCAAACCGCCCTCGACAATGCGAAGCTGTCACCCAAAGACATCGACCTCATCATCACCACGTCGTGCACGGGTGTGATGATCCCCTCCCTCGACGCGTACTTAGTGACCGCGATGGGCTTTCACAACAAGACCAAGCGTCTGCCCATCACCGAGCTCGGGTGCGCCGCGGGCACCGTCGCGTTGTCGCGGGCGCGTGAGTTCATCTTGGCGCACCCTGGGCAAAACGTGCTGATTGTCGCGCACGAACTGTCGTCGGTGACCTACCAACCCGCCGACTTCAACATGGCGGCGTTGATCGGCGCGATGTTGTTTGGTGACGGCGTCACCGCATGCGTGATTCGCGGTGACGGTGGGGCCAGCAGCGACGGCGTCGGCATGCAGCTAGACCACAACGAGAGCTTCTTGTTCGATGACAGCTGGGGCTACATGGGCTTCGACGTGCGCGACAGCGGCCTGCACCTGATTTTGGACAAGGCGATCCCAGGCGCCGTCGAGCGACAAATCGCGCCGGTGCTGATGAGTTGCTTAGAGGGGCAAAACAAGACGCGCGCCGATATCGACTTCTTTTGTCTGCACCCGGGCGGAAAAAAGGTCATCGACGAGATTGCGCGCGTCTTTGACCTCGATGCAGCCGCCACGCAATCCAGCCGCGACTGCCTCGCTGATGTCGGCAATCTCTCGAGCGCTTCAATCCTCGTGGTGCTGCAAAACATCTTTGACCGCTACGCCCCAAAACCAAACGCCAGCGGCATGGTCATCGGTTTTGGGCCCGGTTTTTCCGCCGAGATGCTGTTGACGACGTGGGTTCACGTCTGATGTCGTGGCTACAGCAGCACGGCTTCCAGGCGTTTTTGCTGGTGCTTGCACTTATGGCTGCCGCCCGCGTCGCTGAGCTGATGGTCGCGAAGCGGCTGACGGCGCAAGCGCGCACACGCGGTGAAGCGCCCAAGCGCGAGCCTATCTTCGTCGTCATGGTGGTGCTGCACGTGCTGCCGTTTGTGCTGGCACCCGTCGAGGTGATCGACTTTGATCGGCCGTTTGTGCTGCCGCTGTTTGTGGTGGCCACAGCCGCCCTCGTGCTGCTGGCAATCGGTCGAGTATGGACGCTGCGCACGCTCGGCGCCATGTGGAACGTGCGCATCGTCAAGCCTGCCCACGTCGTCGCGCGCGGGCCCTATCGCTTCATCCGCCACCCCAACTACGCCATCGTCATCGCGGAGTTGTTGCTGATGCCGCTTTTGCATACGGCGTGGCTCACGAGCCTGGGGCTTACGGCACTCAATGCCTTCGTGCTGTACAAGCGCATCCCGGCGGAAGAGGCCGTGCTGTGCTCGCTGCCGGGCTACCGCGAAGCGATGGCGCACAAAGCGCGCTTCATCCCGGGCGTGCTGTAGCGGTCTCGTCGGTGGCGCCGGCGTGCAGGCTGCGGGTGGTGGACGTCGCCGCTGTCATCGCGGTCGGCATCACGCGCGTCGGTGTGCTGCCGACCACGAGCTTCAGCAAGTCAAGCGGCGACAAATCAAAGAAGCGCTTGGTGCCGTTGTTGACGCTCAGCAAACGCGAAAACAGCGCGGGCTCCTTGGCGAGCCGCGCGATGGCGCGCCGCACCAGCGCCGGCCGCCGCGCGAGCTCGACCAGCCCAAACGTCAAGATCGCGTGATCCCGAAACGCGTTGGCGCGCCGTTGTTTGTAGCGCGCGAACGCTTGGCGGTGCGTTTGGCCGCGCGTGACGTCGACGATCGCTTGCGCAGCGAAGCGCGCCGTCTTGAGCGCCAAGCTCATGCCTTCGCCGGTGATGGCATCGACGTAGCCCGCCGCATCCCCCACCAACACGGCGTTTTTTGTCGAGACGTCGTTCGCCTTCACGCGCAGCGGGCCGCAGGCGAGGGCGCGGCTCGCGGGCGTGCTGCGATCTAAGCGATCCCGCAACGGCGCACAGGCATCGATGAGCGCGCGCAGCCGAGCTTCAGGTGGGCCGCTACCGGCATCCATCGCCGCTTTTTCGCACAGCGCGGCAACGCCGACGACACCGGGCCCCACCGGCGTCATGTACAGCTCATGGTCTTTGAGTGCCGTGACCTCGACGCGGTCGGGCAGCGGCACGCCGGGCGCGAGTTCAAAGTGTTGGCGTAGCGCGTAGCGCGGCCGCTGCGGCACACCGCCATCGAGACCGAGGGTGTGGCGCACCACCGAGCGCGGGCCGTCAGCGCCGACCAAAAATCCCGCGCGCAGCTCGGCGCCGTCGCTTAACGTGACGCACGCAACACGACCGACGTCGTCAACCGCGGCCTTTGTGACGACACCCTGCGACAACTGTGCGCCTAGCTGCGTCGCGCGTGCACGCAGCGCATCGTCCAGCGCGTGACGCCGCACGCCCCTGCCGCGCATGCCGTTTTCGAAGTCTCCGGCCGCCACCACGCCCCCCGCGCGATATAAAATGCCGCGAAACGATTGCGCGCCACACACGTCAAGCACGTCGTCGACGCCGAGGGCCGCGAGTTGCTCGATGCCATGCGGCAACAACCCTTCGCCGCAGGGCTTGTCGCGTGGGAACTCCGCTTTGTCGATCATGTGCACGCTCAGTCCCGCGCGCAAAAGCGCTATCGCAGTGGCACTTCCCGCCAGGCCGCCTCCGCAAATAACCACGTCGACGGAGTCGCTCACGTCATCGTTGTACGGGGCGCGGCACGTTCATGCAATCGACGCGCACTAGCCGGTCCGCATGTGAACCTGGTCAACGCTTCAAGAATTTGCCGAAGCCGCTGTTGGCCTTTTTCTCTGCCTCTTCGATCTTGCGCGTGAGCGCGCGCATGCCGCGGTTGGCACCGGCGTGCTGGCCGTCGATGTCTAACACGCGTCGAAACTGCAGTTTTGCGGCGCGATAGTCACCCGCCTCCATCCACAACCAACCTTGAAATTCCTTCAGCGACAGCGCGCCCTGCGCCGTCTTCCACAGCACCTCGAGCTGGCGTACCACCACTGGGACCTCGGCGGCGTTTTTCGCCTGCCACCACGTGCAAAACAACTTGAAGCCGAGTGCCTCCTCCGCTTTGGGCGTGATGACGAGGACCTTTTCGACGAACTTCAGCGCGCCTTGCAACTCACCACGGTCGACCAGCGTGCGCGCTTTGTGCATGTCCGCTTCCGCCGCTAGCAACGCGCCCACGTCGGTGGACGATCCCGCCTGCTCAAACGAAAGCTTCGCGTCGTACTCTGCACGTTTTTTGTCGTCGACGAGCGTGCTGTACGCGGTTTGGATGACTGAAAAGACGTGGTCGAGCTTGCGCTGCGCAGTGCCGAGTGTGAGCCCCGCAAACGCGTCGGTGTGATAGTCGCGCGCCAGCAGCAGGTACGAGCGCTTGACGGTTGCTGCGTCAGCGTTTTTTTGCACCGCGAGCACTGCATAGTGATCTTGCCCCGTGAGGCTCGCGAATTTCTCGTGAATCTTTTGGCGCGCGGCCTGATCGTCGACAGAAAACGCCAGCGCCCGATCCGCAGCGTCATCGATGGCCGGGGGTTTCATGCTGGTCGGTGACATCGATACCGGGCGCGGCGGCAGCGGTGCTGACACTGGGGACGCGACGACGGGCGGTGGCACGCGGGCCGGCGTCGGTGCTGCGTACACAGGCGGCGGTTCATACGCCGGCGTCGGCGCCGCGTACGTTGGTGGCGGCTGATACGCAGCGTCGGGCTGCCGTGGCGACACCGCTGCGATGACCGCTGCGGCGACGTGCGACTGCAGCGCAATCGGTTCAAGCGAAGCTTGCACCGCCATCGTCGACATCAACAAAAACACCTGCCGGTAACAGCTGACCCGACCGTCCGCGTCTGGCGCGCTGTCGAGCAATTGCGCGATGGTTGCTTGGCCGTCGATCGCGCGCACCAAGCTGTCGCTGCCACAGGCCTGCGACAGCACTGGCGTCACCTGCGCCCACGCATCACCGGGCGCCAGACGCAGCGTCAGTCGGGGCGCGACGTGGGGCTCGATGTCGTCGATGGTGAGCGCGCTGACGCCGGCGATGAGCGTCGCTAATATCGGGCACGGCGCCCCAAGGACGATGGGCGCAAACGCATCGCCAGGCAGCCAACGAAAGGTGCCCTGCAACGACAGCGTGCGCGCGATGATGGCGGGCACGACGACCGCTT
>JAYTVG010000095.1:0-2508 GCA_043744135.1 Deltaproteobacteria bacterium
GTCGCAGCCGCCACCAAAATGGCCAACCGCAGTCAAAACCTGTGGGCGCTTGGCATCGCGGGCTTGGTCGGCGGCTTGGCGCTGCGCTCAGCGAAAAAGCGCGACGGGATGTTCTCGGTCGCCCGCGTCACGCCGGGCATGGTGGTGTCCGCCATCGTCGCTGCGTCGGGCTTGTTTGTGTTGCGCGGCACCGAGCTGTTGCCGTTGTCGATGCTGGCGGCCCCGGTCGCTGAGTGGCCAGCGGTGGCGTTTGGGCAAGGGGCCAACGGCTGGTTTGTTGTCGACAGCGCGCTGCTCGCCATCGTGCCGGCGCTGTTGCTGTTCGGCGTCAAGCGCGCGCGCATGCCGCTGGCCGGCTTCGCGTTTGGCGTCGCAGGCTTTCTGCTCGCCCGCGCCGGCCTAGGCAGCGTTGACGTCCTTGGCGTGCCCGGCCACGGCTTGCTTGACGCAGTCTGGCTCGTCGCAAACGGCGTCGTCGCGGCGGGTGTCGGTCGCTTGGCGCTCTCTCGATAGGGCGCGGCAAACACGAAGCGTTCGATGACGGCCCCGCTCGGGGCCGTCGTCGTTGAAAGTCACGTTGCTCTCGGAGCAAACGCCCGTTCGCGCAAACTCCGCCGCAAGCAAGGCGCCGCGCCTGCGGCCGTTGTGCAAACGCTCAAACAAAAACCGCTGCTCCGCAAATCACACGAACTCGGCGCTCAACCACGAGACTTGTGGCGTCAGCCGGTTGCAGGTCAGGGCGGGTGCACGTCAGCGCTGCGCAACACGAAGCAGCTCGACCCGTCGAAAAAAACAACATCAAAAAGTGCCGCGCGCCCAGCGAAACGTGCCGCGCACCAGCGAAAAAAACGCAGGACCTCGAACGCTTCACAGCGGCGAGATCCTGCGGGTGGCGAGGGCGCCTGATTGCCCCCACCGGCGCTAGGGAAACGGCGAGGGCAAAAGGCCCACACCGCACCGCGACGCCGTCAAAGCAGGTCAGGTGATCGCCACCTCACGAATACATAAATAGATCACAGCTGGACCACCTCCTTTCCGGCGAAACCCGGGCGACGCCCGTCGCCCACATATGCAAGCTGCACCGCCGCGTGCACAGCCCGCACAAGCGCAGCGCGCTGGTGACGTCGTCACCATCCGAGCCACTTGGGAGGTCGTGTGTCCCCCCCTGCAAGCCAGTATAGTCACCCGTCGGGTTCCGGAACAGATCTGGGACAGTCCGCGGAGCGCCATGAACAAGCCCACCCAACAAACCCAGCGTGTCGTGTCGTTATTGCGGGGGCACCGCGTGCGGATCGCGCGGGCGCTGGTGCGCCAGACGCGGGCCTTGGTGCCGCGCTACGAACAGCTCGACACGCTTGCGCAAGAACGCAACTTCATGTCGCTGTTGCTGGGCGTCGAGCGCTTGCTCGAGTTTGACGACGACGCGCCGCTCATGGAGGTGGCAGCGCACATCGCGCAGCTGCGTGCGTCGATGGGATTTCGCGTGGAAGAGTTTTCGGTCGCGAGCCTGTGCTTTTTGCCTGTGGTGCGGCGTTTCGTGATCGAGCATGCGACGTCGCTGGATGTGGGGCTGGCGGACTACGAGTTGTTTGAGGCCGTTGCCTTGCCTGTGATCGGGCGCGCAGCGAACCTCTTTTTAGACGCAAACGAAGAGCCCACCATCCCAAGTGGTGGCTTCGTGGCGCTCAAGCCCAAGCCGCTGCGACCGATCCGCATCGAGCGCGTCATCGGCGATGACGATGAAGAAAACACCGTGACGAATCTGGGCCTGCCGTTTTCGGTGCGCAGCGCGCTGTGACATCGGCGCAGCGATCGCGTCGACGCTAGACGTCGGCCTGAAACGAGGGTGGGGCGCTGTGGCGGTGGAATTCTTTTGCGGCGTTGTCCTCGCGCTGAGCGACCAATGCCGCCGCACCTTGATCGAGCGCTCGCGCCCCGACGCGCAAGCTGACGAGCGTCGGCACAGCGACCGCGGCGCACGCGGCGAGCGACAACAACGCCTCGTGCTGCGCAAAGGCGCGACACATCGACACGGTCATGCCCGCAGCGAGCGCGCCGAACGCGGCAAACGCGGCCAGCGCTGTCGCGATGAACATCGTCGTGAGCGCGCCGGGGCCGATCGCCAGCTCCGACAAGCTGCTGGCGTCATACAATGGGCTGAGCGCACCTCGGCCAACACCGAATGCCGCAACGCCAAAGCACACCGCCGCGCACAGCACCGTGGTGCCAAACCAAAGTCCCGGCGACAACCCGAGCACGCCGCCACCGATGAGCGCGATGCTGCTCGGGTACACAGCGACCACGGGGACCGACGCCAACCACTTCGCCGTCAACACGGAGCGCGAATCGAGCGGCGCACCGTCGAGCATCCACACCGCGGGACCTTCCAGTCCCATCTGCGGAAAAGCGAACCGCGCTGCCAGCCCCGCAGCGATGAATGTCACGAGTCCCGTGTGCATGGCCGGCAATACGACGCTGCCGACCTCGGGCATGGCCGCGAAACCGTCG
>JAYTVG010000096.1:0-2508 GCA_043744135.1 Deltaproteobacteria bacterium
CGCTCGACGTTGCGCCAGGCACCTACCGCGTCACCATCACGCCACAATTGTCAAACGCGCTGCCGGTGGTGTCGCGCGTCGTGACGGTCCCACCCCTCGGGCTTTTGGAGGATTTCGTGCTGCCACCGCGCGCGTTTGTCACCGGCCGCGTCACCTTTGATGGCAACGCAGCGCCCGACGCATACGTGCGCTTGTTTGGTGACGGCGTCGACGAGACCGGATCCGCTATCAAGCGCGGCGAGGCGCAGGCGGGGCCCGACGGCACCTTTGAAATCGTGGTCGCTGTCGAATAGCCGTCGCCCAACAGCAGGCACAGCAGCGATCTCCGTTGCGCGCGGTCGATGAATTGGCACCTTTCGTGACGCGCAGGTGCCGCGGCCCTACAGTGGTTGTGTGAGCCCGCAACATGCAGCCCCACAAATCGTCGCTGTCGGCGGCGGCAAAGGGGGCGTCGGTAAGACGATGTTGTCCGCCAACATGGCACTCGCGATGGCGGATCGCGGCCAGCGCGTGTTGTTGGTGGACGCCGACCTGGGTGGTGCCAACGCCCACACCGTGTTGGGGTTGCCCGCCCCGCAAGTGACGCTGTCGGATTTCATCGAGCGCAAGCATGAGCTCAGTGAGGTCGCAGTGGCCACGCCGTACGCCAACTTGCGCTTCATCTCCGGTGCCTTTGACGACGTCGGCGCCGCGAACCCCCTGCACGCGTCAAAAATGCGCCTGCTCAGGAAACTGTCGACGTTTGACACCGATGTGCTGGTGCTTGACCTCGGTGCGGGCACCAGCTTCAACACCCTCGACTTTTTTTTGATCGCGTCCGTGGGCATTTTGGTGGTGCTGCCGGAGCCGACCAGTGTCGAAAACGCCTACCGATTTTTAAAGGCGGCGTTTTTTCGGCGGCTCGCAGTGGTTGAAAAGGCGTTTGGGATCAAAGATCTCGTCGACCAAGCGCGCGCACAAAAAAACAAGCTCAGCATCCACACGCCCGCCGATCTGCTGCGCGCCGTGGCCGATCGGGATCCCGAGGTGGGCCGCCAGGTGCAAGCGCAGATGGCGCGCTTTTGCCCGTGGGTGGTGCTGAACCAGGCGCGCGCCGGCAGCGATCAAGATCGGCAAGTCGCCGACGATATGTCGTCCGCATGCCGGCGTTTTTTGGGGATCAACTTGGGCGTGCTTGGCGTCATTGCCGACGATGACGGAGTCAAGCGCGCGGTGCGGGTCCGTCAGCCGCTGCGTCTGGTCGCGCCTGACAGCAGCGTCACGCGCGCGATCGATCAGATCGCTGTGCGCGTCCTCGGCATGGCCAACACCAAAACGCGCTCATCGAGTTGATCGGCAGAAATCCACCGTTCACGGTTCACCTTCCCAAGGGTCGATGAATTCTAATGGCGCACAATCCGACGTAGGCGAAATCACTGATCAGTCGACGCGCGGCCCAGTTGGTGAAAGAATCTGCGTCGTGACACAGGCACTTGAGCAAAACGGCGCGCTCGGCGGGGAAACCACGCTGCTGCCGTCCCCACGCGGTGGCGCACGAACGTGGTACGAAGTGCTCGATATCGGCGACGACGCAAGCCTCAATGACGTCGTCAAAGCATACGAGCGCGCGCTGTCGATCGTGGAAGGCCGTTCGATCGGCGGCTACTTGATGCTCGACCCGATGGCGGCCGAAAGCGCCCGCGCCGACGTGGAAGCCGCGTTCGCGATTCTCGGCGACGCGCAGCGCCGC
This sequence comes from Deltaproteobacteria bacterium, assembly GCA_043744135.1. Lineage (GTDB taxonomy): Bacteria > Myxococcota > UBA727 > UBA727 > VGSZ01 > JAYTVG01. The sequence continues at coordinate 1,730 of JAYTVG010000096.1, forward strand.
AGCCACTACGACCGCTCCCGCGGCGCGACGACCACGCCGCCAGCCGCCGCGCATCACGCGCACGACGGACGTGAACAGGCGGAGGCGCGCGCGCTGTTGGCTGGGCGCACCTCGGAGCACGACATACATGATTCACCCGAGGTCGGCGCATTGCCGCGCAACAGCACGCCGGTGCGCTTTTTGTCGCCGCTGACGGAGCCCGCTGGCTCATCGCAACAATCCCCCACGTTGCGTATTGAAGCGCCGTTGATCGACTCCGACGAGGAGTTGCATTTCGTAGCGGCGATAGACCCCGTGGGTTCGCTCCCCGCGCCGCGTGCAGCACCGCTGACCGCGACTGCGACAACACTCGCAGCGGCCGGCTCGCCCGCCCCACAAGCATCGACCGTCGCAGCCGGTACCGACGACTCCGTGTTCGCGAGCATGCCGCCGCAGGGCACGCGCGCGGTCAGCACGCTACCGACGGAGGCCGCGGCTAAAACGCCGGAGCTGCCGCCGGGCGCTATCGACGGTGCGATGATCAAGGAGCTGCGCGTGGGGCGCGGGCTCAGCCTGCAAAACGTCGCTGATGCCACCAAAATCCGCAAAGAATACCTGACGGCGATTGAGGAAGAAGACGTGCCGTCCCTGCCTGCCCGCGTCTACTTGCGGGGTTTTTTGACGCAGATCAGCCGCGTGCTAAAAGTGGACCGCGCACACCTTGCCGAGGGATACCTGCAAAACGTCGAGTCGAAGGACAAAGGCCAAAAGGATTAGGGTCTCACCAGTGGCACAACCGA
>JAYTVG010000097.1:0-2507 GCA_043744135.1 Deltaproteobacteria bacterium
ATCGCACGTGGATAAAATTCCTTCGCGTACGCGGCGAGCTTTCGACGCACGTCAACGGCATGCTCTGCCAACGCGCGCTGCACGTAAGCGTCTTTGGCCTCGTGCAGGGTGCGCACCTGCGTCGCCGTACGGCTTAGCGCGAGGTAGCCTTTATGGATAAGCGCGAGGTCTTCGCGGATCGCGTGCACACGCATGACCGACGCCAACGTCGCGCCGACGAACAGCGCCAACAACACCAAGAAGCCCGCAAAAATACGCGTGGAGAGGCTGGTGCGCATCGCGTGGCCTTTGCTGACAGGGCGGCAGGGCCCTGATCCTACCACGGCGCCGCTCGCCCCCTTGCGCAGGCCGATCGGACGAACACGCGGTCCAGCGATGAGTTTGTGATGCGCGGGTCATATCGGTGTACAACCGGGTCGCTTATGGTTCAGTTCAACCAAGCTCATCGCGAGATCACATTGAAGGTTGTGTATTACGGACCTGCGTTGTCCGGAAAAACCACCAACCTGCAGATGATTCACCAATTCCTCGACCCGCAATCGCGCGGGCGCTTGATGAGCCTCGACACCGCCGATGACCGCACACTGTTTTTTGATCTGTTGCCGGTGTTTTTCAAATCGAAGACAGGCTTCAAGGTCAAAATCAAGCTCTACACGGTGCCCGGGCAGATCATGCACACCTCGACGCGACGCATCGTGCTGTCCGGTGCGGATGGCGTCGTGTTCATCGCCGATTCGCAGCGTGCTGAGGCGCAAAACAACAACGACGCCTGGCGCTCGATGATGGACAACCTGCGCCAAAACGGCATCACGCCGGAAGAGATCCCCATCGCGATTCAGTTTAACAAACGCGATTTGCCCAACGTGCGCTCCGATGAAGAGCTCGCTGAAGTGAAGGCCCAGTCCAAAGAGCCAGTGTTCCCCGCCGTCGCCATCCGCGGTGAGGGTGTGCTCGAGACGCTGTTCGCATTGCTCAAGCTCACCTACCGCAACTTGAACGCGCGCTACGATTTCGAGGGCAAGTTTGGCATTAGTGAATCTGAGTTCCTGCGGTCGATTTTTAAGCGCGTCAACGCCGAAGCCGCTGGCCTCAAGCTGCCCGAGCGCATCACCAACAAGATGACGGCGCTGTCGAGCTCTGCACCGTCGCAGGCCCCCGAAAACGACGGCCACCCCATCGACAACGACGACGACAAGCGAGGTGCCTAATGGTGGCTCCTGTGAATCCTGCCGAATTCCCGATCGCGCCGACAAAAAAACTCGGCGAGCTAGCTGCGCCGCACGACCCGCTCGCAGCCGGGGAAGGCGTGCTGCAAAAACGCTTCGCGCTCGTCGACCTCATTGAGCAAGAGTCGTTTAAAGATGTGATGGGCGCGTTTGCGGATTTGTACCGTGTCGGCGTCAAGGTCTTCGACGTCAACGGCAACAAGCTCGTCGACATCCGCGTCGGCAACGCACAGTTTTGTGGCTATTTGTGGGAACACGGCAACTCGCGCCAAGCGTGCACGCGCTTGGTCACCGGCCTGAAAAACGACGCGTTTGCAGTCACCGATGGCATCGAGATTGCGCGCGTGGTCGATTGCTTCTCTGGCCTGCGCTACGTCGTCGTGCCCCTTCACTACGAGGGTGACTTGATCGGCCGCATGATCTTCGGCCCCTATTTACCGCAGGCGCTCCCCGAGGCGTCCGCGGAGCTGTACGTCATTGAGCCCAAGCTCGACCGCGCACGAGCAAATCAACTGCTGTCAAGCGTGCGCCGCGCGCCCGACGAGCTGGTGGCCAAGCTGTTGCTGCAGATCCAGCGCATCGTCGATGTGCTCGTGTTCACCAGCTATCGCGCGCTGTTGACGTCGCAAATGCACATCGAAAGCGTGCAAGCGAGTTACGCCGAGCTGCAGCTGAAAAACGCGACCCTAAAAGAGCAAAATGATCGCCTGCAGGAGGTCGACAAGCTCAAGTCGAACTTCCTGGCCACGGTGAGCCACGAGTTGCGCACGCCGCTGACCAGCGTGATCGGCTATTCCGAAATGCTGCTCGAGGGCATGGCGGGCGGGCTCAACGACGAGCAACGCGACTACGTCAAGACCATCATGGACAAGGGCGAGAGCCTGCTGCAACTGATCTCGCAGATTTTGGATCTCTCGCGGATTGAAAGCGGCAACTTGACGCTGCACCTCAGTGACTTCGCTGTTCCCGACGTCCTCAAAAACGCCACGAGCAGCGTCGTGCCGCAGGCGCAAAAAAAGGCGCTCATGCTCGACACGCAAATCGCCGCGAACCTGCCCTTCATCCACGCCGACAAAGACAAGATCAGCCAGGCCATCGTCAACCTGTTGGGCAATGCCGTGAAGTTCACCCCCAACGGCGGCCGAATCGTGTTGCGGGCCGCGCTGTGGACGGGACCGCGCAAAGACGCCAAAGCGGTGACGGGTGACGACGGGGCGTCACGATTTGATCTGGTGAACGAGACCTTCGTGCGCATCGACGTCGTCGACACTGGTGTTGGCA
>JAYTVG010000098.1:0-2506 GCA_043744135.1 Deltaproteobacteria bacterium
CGATCTCCTCCAAGATGTCCGCGCCCTTGTCGAGCTGTTTGTCAGACAGGTTGCCAAGCGGTGCGTCGTCGGATGCGCCCGCCGACGCGCTGAGACCCTTGGCGACGGCATTGCCCGTCGACGTGTAGATGATCGACAGCAGGTCTTCGACTTCGGGGTGGAAGGTGCCCTTTTTGGCGGGGCCCGCTTTGGCCTTCGGCGCCTTGGCGACGCCCGCCTTTTTCTTCTCGTCGTCCTCGCTGCGCAGATCGACCTTGGTGTAGCCCTTCTTTACCTTTTCATCGACCTTCTTGCCCATCTGCTTTTTGGCGTCGGCAAGGTCTTTGCCTTGCGCTTGCTGTGTCTGTCCCGCTTGGCCGACGCGACCGTACGTAAACAACACGCTGAAGTCGTCAAACAGCTGGGCTTTATAAAACTTGTTGGAGCCGAGCGCAGTCGCGCCGGTTTTTTTTCCCGTGAGATCGGTCCAGTTCAAGATGACTTCGTCGACGAGTTGTTTGGCCATGCTCAAGCTCCGCACAAATTCATCGACCCCGGGAGATGAAAATTGAATTCATCGACCTTGGGAGATGAACAGTGAAATAAATCTAAGAAAAAGCCCGCGTCACGACGACGCGGGCGCTAGGCGTCGACTGAGCTAGCTACGCGCCACCTGCAACGCGTATCGCAAGCGCACTTGGCTCTCTTTGTACACGAGGTATTCGCTCTGCGTGAAACTGCTCTTCGAGTACTGCGACATCTTGATCGGCTTGCCCTGCGGCACCACCACCTTGTTGCCGTCAAAGGTCCACTCGATGTCTGACTTGGGATCGGGTTCGGTGTGGCCGCGCGCGATGATGCTGTCGAAGCCCTTGGGCGCTGCTTTGAGGGACGAGTCATCCGACGTGATGGAGTGCTGTTTGCCGATCGCCGCCTCCGCGAGGAACATGACACCGGTTTTGCCCGACCAGCCCATATAGTTAATCGACTTGCCGTTTTCCGACGCGAGGTAGATGCCCTTGCCGACGCGACCGCCCGAGTGCGGCATGATGCGCAAGCCGGTCTTACAAATCGCTGCGACCACCGCGACGTTGGTGCCGTGCCACAATAGCTTGCGGTGTTCGACGTCGTCATGCTCCTTGAAGCGCGCGCCTTCGCCTTTGCGATCCATGCGGAAGGCGTTGACGAGCTTGGGCTTGTTATGGCTCGACGCGGTGGCCTCAATGTACTGCTCGATGAACGCGTATTCTTTGGACTTGGGATCGACGTACTCAAGCTTGGCGCTGAGCTTGTCGTAGTTTTCGTCTGCGGGGTGGGGTGCCAAATCCGCTTCGGCGGCCTTTGGTTTTTGCGCTTCCATGCTCACGGCGATCTCGATGTCGGTGAGCACGTTGAGCATATCCATCTTCTTTTGTAGCAGCTCCATGCTGTCGATGATGGGAGGCACGTTGCGACCAAACGAGTGCGGGATCACGGTGTAAAACCGCGAGGTCTCGTTCATGACGTCGTTCTTCTTGCCGCTTTTGATGGCCTTTTCGAGTTCTTCAAGGACATCAAAGCCCTTGTTGACTTGCGTTTGCGACAGCTGCCCAAGCGGCATCTTTTTCACGTCGATGTCAAAAGATGCCATCGCCCCTTTGAACATGTCGTGGTCGAAGATGAGCGCCATGAACTTCTCAATCGCGGGCTCGAGCTTTGAGGGCGCAAACTTCTTCGCGGTCGCTTTTTGCACCTTGGCCGCGGCCGCATCGATGCCCTTGAGCTTTTCTTCAACCTCGGCGGCCTTCGACGCGTCTGCCGAGCGATCAACCTCGATGAGCGCGTACTTGCCAGCGGCAGGCTTAAACGACGCGCGATCGGCCCAGTTGTTTTTGGTCTTGTCTTTGAACTTGGCCTCGTACGCCTTTTGCGCGGTGGCGAGGTCGGTTGGTCCCACCAGGGCGCTTTGGCCGGTCTCGCCGACACGACCCCAGCGGGTCCACGCGTAAAACTTGCCGCCTTTGGTGACGAGTTGGATGACGTAGAATTTGTTGTTGTTCGCGCCGATGTTGGTCTGGTTCAAAATGCAGTCGAAGTCTTCGTGCACTTGCCCGCCGGTAACGGTGCAGTTGTCGTCGACGGGGATGCTGCCGGTCTTGACCTTCGCGCTGGATGCTGCCGACGCGGACGCTGCGGGAGTCTTTTTCGCTGCCATGCAAACCTCGGTGATTAGGCGAAGCGTGCCTTGTAGGTTGGATGCGCGACGGAGGGGAACCATCTACACCGTGCGCGCGTCACACTCGCTCGGCGCTCACCAACCAAGCGCGCGGCAGTACGCTTCGGCGATGGCGGGCTCATACGCCACGAACGTCACGTCCGGTCGCGTGCGCAGTTGCGCTACCACGGCGTCCACCGTGCGCACCGCGATGTCGCACGCGCGCGCCAACGGAAAGCCGTACACGCCCGCGCTGATGGCCGGAAACGCGATGCTGCGCACGTGGTAGCGATCGGCCAGGCGCAAGCTGGTTTCGTAACAGCTCGCGAGCAG
>JAYTVG010000099.1:0-2505 GCA_043744135.1 Deltaproteobacteria bacterium
CGCGTGAGGCCATGGCGCTGCGCACGTCGATAAAACGTCGCGCGACCGATGCCCAAGCGACGCGCCGCTTCTGAGACGTTGCCCTCGGTTTCACGCAGCGCGTGGATCATCATCTCGCGCTCCATCTCGTGCAGGGGTCGCACGCTGGCGGGATCGGCGTCGGGGTCGAGCAGGCTTGGCAGCTCGGTGCGCGCACCCGACGACGCGCGCACCTCCTCGGGCAAGTCATGCGCGCGGATGGTGCCGCCCGTGGCCGTGAGCGCCATGCGCTCAGTGATGTTGAACAATTCGCGCACGTTGCCGGGCCAATCGTAGCGCAACAGCACGTCTAGCACCTCGTCTGCGAGCGTGGGCGGTGGCTGACTTTCGCGCGCGGCAAACCGCGCCAGCGCGTAGCGGGCGAGTGCAGCGATGTCGTCGCGACGATCGCGCAGCGGCGGCACCGTGATGGAAAAGACGTTGAGGCGATAAAACAAATCGGCGCGAAACTGCCCGCGCGACACTTCGGTTGGTAGATGACGCATGGTAGCGGCCACCACGCGCACATCGTTGTCGTTGCCGTTGCGCCGGTCTTGCAACGATGACTCGTGCATGACGCGATGCAGACGCGCCTGCATCTCGAGCGACAGCTCGCCCACCTCGTCCAAAAAGAGCGTGCCACCGCGCGCCTCTTCAAAACGGCCCGCTCCTGCCACGCCAGCGCCCGTGCCAAACAGCTGCTGCTCCAGCGATTCGTGCGGCTTAAGCGCGCAGTTGACGATGACAAACGGCCCATCACGACGGCGCGAACGCGCATGAATGCGGTGCGCGACCAGCTCCTTGCCGGTGCCCGACTCGCCGTACACCAGCACGGGCACGCGCGACGCAGCAACGCGTTCGACGAGAGAGATCACCTCGCTCATGGCTTGGCTACCGCAAATCAGGTGGGGGCCGCCGTCGCCGCGAATCATGGCGGCACGCAAGCCGTCGGACTCCAGTCGCAAGCGCGTCTGTTCAGCGGCGTTGCGCACGACGATGGCGAGGCGCTGTAAGTCGAGCGGTTTGGTGAGGTAGTCAAACGCCCCGCGTCGCATCGCATCGACGATGTGGTCGACGCCAGCCGCGGCGGTCATCATCACCACCGCCAACTCTTTATGCTCGCGCGTGAGGCGATCAAGCAACGTCAAGCCGTCCGCACCGGGCAGCCCCATATCGAGCAGCACCACATCAAACGGCGAGTTGAGTGCGCGATCGAGATCGCGGCCATCGTGCAGCGTCTCGACCGAGTGTCCGTGATGCTGGAGGTACTTTGCGACCAAACCGCACACGGCCTCATCGTCCTCGACCAAGAGCACCCGAGCCGCGAGAGGATATTTTGCTGCAGTCGCCATTTTGCCCCGGCCCGGTTCGAGACAGCGCCAAGTGCCGCGCCGCATCGGTTGATACACAACGATACAGCCCCGGGAATACAGGGGCTCAACGGATCAACGCAAGATCGATTTTCTGACCGACCGGCCGTGTCAAAATCGAAGCACCGCCCGCCCCACCCGTTCGATCCCAACGCATCGAAATCTCAAAACAGCCAAGACACAAAAAACAAAACAAAACAAAACAACGGCACGGGGCCGGCGTCGCACCGCTTTGAATGCACGGCGCACGAAACAGGCCGGTGGCGCGCTGCGCCGGCGTCGGGCGTGTGGCGGGGACGCGGGCGAAGTGCCAACCGTGTCGAGGTCACAACGAACGCGAGCCAGACCCAGCTCACGGGGGTTGGGGTTTTTAGGGGGAGTCTTCCCCCTAATTCGAGCGCAGCGATCCGGCTAGGTCGGGGTTCGAAGGGGCCGACCTTGGGCCCCCTCGCGGGTCCAGGGCAGCGCCCTGGAAACAAACCAGCTCGACGGAGTCGAAGCGAAACCAACTCACCAAACAAAACCAACTCAAAAAAGCCAACTCAAACACTCAAAAAACCAACAAAAAAAACGCCCAACGCAGTGAAATTACCCCCCCGGGATAAACGGCAAAATCGCCCGCAGGTCATCATCCTTAAACGTCAACCCCGCGCCCAAAAAGTAGTCGAGTCCATACCCGCGCTGGTCCGTATAAAGCTGAAATCCACCGGGACCGACGGCGTTAAGTGCATCGTCGACCCCTGCAGAAATGTACAAATGCGGGATCGGTTGCGCCTTGAGCATCGTGCGCCATCGCGGCAGGTAAAATCCCACGGTGTCGACGGCAAGCGTATCACGCGGCCCACGGAAATCGAACAAGTCCGAGCGCAGCTCCAAGCGATCGTCGAGCAAAAACACGTTGGCACCGACGCCGCCCGTGGTCTCAATCAAGCCAGCGCGCAGCACGAGAAAATCGAAAAATCGCTTCGCGAACATCGCGGTAAACCGAATTTGATTGTTCTCGGTCCGCACGCTGGTGCGCGTGACGTTGCCGTTGGTGTCGGTGGTCTTGACGCGCTCTAAGCGGCCGCCGTCATCGGTGACCTCGATGAGGTAGAACTTGTCGGGCTTGGGCTGC
>JAYTVG010000100.1:0-2504 GCA_043744135.1 Deltaproteobacteria bacterium
GGCGCGCACCATGGACGCGGTATTGCGCAGCGCGGTGCCGGGCTTGCACGACGTCGACGCGCGCGTCACCGCGGCCATGGACGTGGCGTTGGCGCGAGCGTTTCACAAGCAGCTGCGTCGTCGCTACCCGACCTGCGTCGATTTTGCCGACGCACTCAAAGACGCGGCCGCGTGCACGGCCGCGAACCGTGCGCAGTTGGCGGCGGTCGTCGGCACCGCTGCGCGACAGCATTCACCGACGGTGGTAGCAGCGCTGCCGTCGACGGAGCGCTCGCTGCCGAGCGTTCAGCAACGCGATGTCACGTTGCCGACGCAGTTGACGACGCAGCGCGACGCCAACGCGGCCGACGTGCACGACGCACGCGCGCCGCTGCACGCCACCGACGTCACCGAACCCGCGCGGCCAACACCGACGCTGTTTTGGCTGGAGCCCCGACCGACCGCGGGTGACGTGGCCGCCGCGCCGTCGTTGCGGTCGTGGTGGAAGATCGCCGCGGCGACCTGCGTGGCGTTGGTGGGGGCGGGGGCTGCTTTTGTTTGGCGCGGACCGGCGCCCGCCACCACCGTTGTCGACGTTGTTGCTGTCGAGCTCGCACCCGCCATCGGCGCTGCCGTGGTAGCACCCGCCATCGTCGCTGCCGTGGTAGCACCCGCCATTGTCGCTGCCGTCGAGGTCGCTGCCGTCGAGCTCGCTGCCGTCGAGGTGCTGGCGCCGGCGCACGTGCGGTGGTTTTTGGGCGACACCGCCATCGCAGACGGCGCGGCGCGCATCGACGTACCAAAGACCGAGGCCCACCTTGTCGCTTACGACACGCAGCGGGAGGTTCGCACTGTGGTGCCGGTCGCCGCACGCATCGACTACGCGGCGCTCCCTCGCGTCAATCTGACGGTTCGCGCGCGGCCCTGGGCTGAAGTGTACGTTGGCAAGCAACGGCTCGGCGTCACGCCGCTCGATCCGGTGCCAGTGGTGGCAGGTCAATATCGCGTGACCTTGGTGCACGAGGGTGAGCGCTACAGCCAAGACGTCAGCGTCGACGGCAGCACTGACGTCAACGTGCGGCACCGTTTCGACGCGCACGTCCCGTGATTGCCCACCGCTGATGCCCGCAAACGCTCTCGTCGACGCACGAGTGCCGCTCGCTGCTCGGTCGGCGTTTGTGCACTAGGCTTTTTGCGGCGGCGCTAGCACCATCTCGCCGTGCGGAAAGCGCGCGTGGCGAGGTGTGGCGCGCGGATGAACCGGGCCGTCGCTGCCAAACGGCCAGCCACCAAAGCGCGTGCGCTGGTAGTCATCGAACGCTTGCTGCAATTCTGCGCGCGTGTTCATGACGAAAGGGCCGTGCGCGGCGACGGGCTCGCCGATCGGTCGCCCTTGCAGCACCAACAGCTGCGCTTGCGTCGCGCCGTTTTTGATCGCGAGCGCGTCGCTGTGGACGTGCGCCGCGTGGCCGACGCTGAGTTGCGTTCCCGCGAGCTGCACGCTGGTGCCTTCAAAAAAATACAGCATACGTTGCGTGCCGCGCTTGGCTGCCGGCAGTGTGAAGCCCGCGCGCGGATCCATGCGCACCAGCCAGATCGCGACGTCACCTTCACGCTGCGCTGCCCACGACGCGGGAGGCGGTGCCAGCGGCTGCGCTTCATCGTACGCACCGGCGATGATGGTGACGTCGGTGCCGGCGGCGTCGTCGTTGATGGTGTGGCGGGGAATGTCGCGGTTCCACAACATCGCAAAATGCGGCTCCGCCATCTTGTTTTTGGCTGGCAGGTTGAGCCAGATCTGAAAAAGTTCCGCGGGGTTTGGCGCATCGTCGCGCAGCAACGGAAACATCTCCGCGTGCACGATGCCTTTGCCCGCGGTCAACCACTGCACATCGCCATCGCCAAAGCGCGCGGTAGCGCCCATCGAGTCTGAGTGGTCAATGAGGCCCTTGCGCACGATGGTGACGGTTTCAAAGCCGCGGTGCGGGTGTTGCGGGAAGCCCGGCACCACATCGCCGTGGTACATGCGCCAGCCATCTTTGCCCTCAAAGTCCATTCCGATGTTTCTGCCCGCCAGCGACGTCGCAGGCCCGAGGGCCGCGTTGCCAGCCGGGTAACTGTCGTTGTGGTGCACGCAAAACAAAAACGGATCGACGGTGGGCCACTGAAAGCCGAGCGGTTCGATGCGAATGATGGCGTCGCTGGTCATGCAGCACGCTATCGACTTGTGCGCCCGCTGCCCACCAGCCATGCTCGCGGCCATGGCGCGCGGCGTTTTGCAGGGGGACATCACCAAGCTCGCTGTCGACGCCATCGTCAACGCGGCCAACACCAGCTTGCTTGGCGGTGGTGGTGTCGACGGCGCCATCCACCGCGCCGCCGGCCCCGCGCTGCGCGACGCATGCATCCCGCTGCACGGTTGCGCGACCGGCCGCGCGAAGCTCACGCGCGGCTATGCGTTGCCGGCGCGCTTCGTCATTCACACCGTCGGCCCGGTGTGGGAGGGCGGCGACTTTGATGAAGAG
>JAYTVG010000101.1:0-8200 GCA_043744135.1 Deltaproteobacteria bacterium
GCCGAGCGCGGCCGTTGCGCGGTCGAGCGTGATGCGTCCCGCCGCCAAAGCGATGACCCGCGTGCACACATCCACAACGTCAGCGACGTGGTGCGTGGAGAACACCACGACGCGGTCAGTGGCGAGCTGGCGCATCAACGCCTTCACGGCGCCAACGTGCGCCGGGTCTAGCCCGGCGGTCGGCTCATCAAGCAACAGCACCGAGGGCGAGCCGAGCAGCGCCTGCGCCAGACCCACCCGTTGTTGCGTGCCCTTGGACAGCGTCGACGTCAGCGCCCGCGCGCTGTCTTCAACGTCTGCCTCATGCATCACACGCGCGATCTCGTGCTGCTGCTGCGCGCCGCGCAATCCCTTTAAGCATGCAACAAAACGCAACTGCTCCAAAACTGTCAGGTCTGCGTCGAGTTGCGGTCGCTCGGGCGCGTAGCCGACCTGCTCACGCGCCGCCAGCGACGTACAAGCGTGTGCGCCGATGCTGCACGTCCCGGTCGATGGCGCCAGCACCCCGGCGAGCAGACGCAACGTGGTGCTCTTGCCGGCGCCGTTGTGCCCAACGAGGCCGACGACCTCCGAGGGCATCAGATCGAACGTCACATCGCGAACCACCGCCGTGGCCCCAAAGTGACGCCCCATGCCGCTCGTCGACACCAGCGGTGACGTCGTCACACGCGACGCTTTCGCAACCGTGAAAGCGACCTCAACGCGCACAGGCCTGCTGCGCACGTGCCGCCGCTGTCACCTTGACACGAGGGTGCCGTCGCCTTGGGATCGGGCGCCACGCGCGCGGGCGTGCCCATGCTCTGCTTGAGGTCGGCTTGCAGCAGCGTCAAGAAGTCCACGCTGCCGCTTTCGCCAAACACCTCGGCAGTCGCTGTTGCCGGACGATCGTCCGCGGGTTCGCCGGCGGCGGCGAAGCTGATGGTTGCGAGCGCGCCGCGATCGTTTCGCGGGTCGAGCGTCACGCGCGGTGACGACGTGAATGTGAATGTCAAGCCGCCGATGACCTCGCGATCATTGCTGAACGCGCGCGCCCACATAGCCGCGGTGGTTTCCGTCACTGCGCTCACCTCTGCGTGCACCTCATCGACGTCGCCCGTGTCGACCACGGAAACATCGTGCGACAGCTCTGGCAAGCCGGGCGTGTGCAGCACGACGACGAGGTCGCCGACCGCGGGCGCGTCGACAACGAAGCCCGCGACAGCTCCGCTTGTGACGGTGGCCTCGACGCCAGTCGTTGTCAGAGTCGAGGCGCCGATGTCGAGCAGCTCGCCCGCGCAATTGTCGACGGCGGCGACGGAGAGGTCGGTTTGACGCCCCTTGATGAGGGCGAACTGCTGCGGCAGGCGCGCGTCGATGCCGTCGGTTGTTGCGAGCAGCAGCGTATCGACGAGCACCGTCGCCGCGGGCACTGCTGCTTTGAGCACGATGCTGTCGATGACCGTGCCCGATCGCGTCACCTGCAACTCGACGGTGCCAGCCTTTTTGAAGGTGACGTGTCCCGCCGACAACGACGACACGTCGACGGTGAGCACATCGTTATCCGACGCCGAAAACACCGCACCTTTGAGGCTCGCTTTGACGTCACTGTCGTCAGCCGCGCTGCTGGCCCGCACACTAAACGTGCTGCCGGCGACGACGGTGGCGGAAAACACCAAGTCGCTTTGCGCACGAAAACGCAGCTTGTTGTTGAGGCCGATGGCGCCGCCCGTCTCGCCTGTGGTGCAGCCCGCCGCGAACGCCAGCACGACCCAAGGCGCGATCGCCGGCGCGCGCCGTGCGCTACGCATCTGGTTCCTCCGGTGGGGTGCCCAAAACCAGCGCGTCGGTGTCGCCGTCGACCGCGGCTTGGTCGAGCAACGAGCTAGCCGTTTGTTTGCTGTCATCGGGCTCCGCGATGCGCACGATCTTGATGACGCTCTCGTTGCCGTCGACATTGATCAAGCGCACCCCTTGCGTGTTTCGGCCGATCTCTGACACCTCGTCGCACGAGATGCGGATGAGCGTTCCACCGTCAGTGATGAGCATGGCTTGATCGCCCGGGATCACTTGAATCGCACCCGCCACGCGTCCGTTTCGCTCAGTGGTCTTGATCGTGATGACGCCCATGCCCGCGCGACCTTGTTGCGGGTACTCGCTTTCTTGCGTGCGCTTGCCGTAGCCGCGCTCGGTGACAGTCATGATGGCAGTCCCGGGCTCGATCACTTGCATGGTGACGACCTCGTCTTTGACGTCGCCTTGCACGGGTGACGCCAACTTGATGCCGATGACGCCCACCGAAGGACGACCCATCGGACGCACTTCCTCCTCGTTAAAACGGATCGACATGCCGTCCGCAGTCGTCAAAAACAGGTCGTTTTTTCCATCGGTAATCTGCACGGCGATGAGCGCGTCGTCAGGCTCGATGCCGCACGCGATGAGGCCGTTGGTGCGCGGGTTCGCGTACTGCGTTAGGTCGGTCTTTTTGACGGTGCCCGACTTCGTGCAAGTGACGACGTAACGCTCGCCCTCCGCGGTGGGGAATTTGCGCACCGGCAACACGGCGCACACGCTCTCGCCCGCATCCAGCTGCACAAGGTTGATGATCGGCCGCCCGCGTTGTTGGCCGTGACCTTCTGGCACTTGGTGCACCTTCACCCAATACACCTTGCCGCTCGACGTGAACGTCAGCAGATACGCATGCGTCGACGCCACAAACGCGTCTTGGATGAAGTCCTCGTCCTTGGTTTTCGCGGCGCTCTTGCCTTTGCCTCCGCGTTTTTGCGCGCGGTACGCCGACACGGGCGAGCGCTTGATGTAGCCCGCGTGCGAGATGGTGACGACCATCTCCTCGTCGACGATGAGGTCTTCTAAGTTGAGCTCATCCACATCGGCGATTAGCTTCGTGCGGCGCTCGCCACTAAAGCGGGCTTGAATGTCTTTGAGCTCGTTTTTGATGACCTGCATCAACACGCGCAAATCACCGAGGATGGCTTTTAGGCGCGTGATCTCTGTCAGCAGATCGGCGCCTTCTTGCAGAAGCTTGTCGCGCTCCAGGCCAACAAGTTTGCTCAAGCGCATTTCCAAGATAGCCGCGGCTTGGATCTCGTCGAGCTGCGCGTAGCCCTGCTTGAGCCATCGGTCGACTTGTGGCGTCGGTGCGGAAGCAAACAAGCCCAGCTTGATTGCGCCTGTGAAGCGCTCCGCACACAAACGCTCTTTGGCCTCATCGGTGTCTTTGGACTTGCGGATGATCTCGATGATGCGGTCGATATCGTCGAGTGCGGTCACCAAGCCCGCGAGCACGTGGAAGCGTCGTTCGCACTCATCGAGTTCAAAGCGCGTGCGACGCGTGACCACTTCGCGCCGAAAGTCGATGAAGTACTCGAGCATCGCGCGCATGCCGAGCGTCTTTGGTTGACCGTCGACGATCGACAGCATCGTCACCGGGTACGTCACCTCAAGCGGCGTATGCTTGTACAGCTGGTTGAGCACGATGTCGGCGATGGCGTCGCGCTTGAGATCGATTGCGACGCGCATGCCAGTGCGATCGCTTTCGTCGCGCAGCTCGCTGATGCCATCGATGCGTTTGTCGCGCACCAACTCTGCGATGCGCTCGACCAACTTCGCCTTGTTCACTTGAAACGGGATCTCGTCGATGATGATCTGGGTCTTTTTGGTCTTTGCGTTGTCCTCGATGCGCGCGACACCGCGCAACTTTAGCGAGCCCTTGCCGGTCTCGTAGTACGACAACACGCCGCCTTGGCCGCAGAGCTGACCGCCCGTTGGGAAGTCGGGACCTGGCATCATCTCCATGATCTTTTTGGTCGTGAGGCGCTCCTTGCCCTCGTACAGTTCCTCGACGAGGTAGACTAGGCAGTCGATCACCTCCTTCAAGTTATGCGGCGGACAGCGCGTCGCCATCGCCACCGCGATGCCTTCGGAGCCGTTGACCAACAAGTTGGGCACGCGCGACGGCAACACCGACGGCTCCGTGGTGCCGCCGTCAAAGTTGGGGATGAAGTCGACGGTGTTTTTTTCGATGTCGCGCAGCAGCTCTTCCGCGAGCTTCATCAAGCGCGACTCCGTGTAGCGATACGCTGCGGCCGGATCGCCGTCGACGCTGCCGAAGTTACCCTGCCCGTCTACCAGCGGTTGCCCCATGTTCCACGGTTGCGCCAAGCGCACCAGCGCGTCGTAAACCGCGGAATCGCCATGCGGGTGGTACTTTTTGAGCACCTCGCCGACGACACCAGCGCACTTGCTGTACTTGCGGTTTGACAGCAAACCCTCGTCGAACATCGCGTACAAAATGCGACGATGCACGGGCTTGAGGCCGTCTCTGATGTCGGGCAGCGCGCGGCCGATGATCACGCTCATCGAATAGTCGCGGTAGCTCTCTCGCATCTCGTCGACGATGGAGCGCTCGTTGACGCGTCCGTCGTGCGGCGGCTCGCCGTCTTGTGCGGGCGGTGGGGAGCCGGGAGAGGGGCCGTTAGAACCTGGCAAGTCGCTCATGGCGTGCGGATAGGACGAAGCACGCGGGTGGTCAATGCGCCGACGGCGTTTCACGCGGCTTCCCTGACGTCGTCACGCGCGCGCTCAAAAGTGCGATGAGCCCTTGACACGCACGTAGCCATCGACGGCGTGCGCGGCGGCCGTCGCGCTGCTTGCGTCCACCACGAGCGCGCCGACAGCGCGTAGCGCCGACAATGCGCGCGCACGGTGGCTCAAGATGCGTTTCGCCGCCGTTGCCATCGCGTCCGTCGCTGCGGCGATGCGCACCAAGCCGGGATCGCCAAGCGCCACAATCATGACGACGTGCGCGGCACGCAGGACAGTGACCGCAGCGATGAGCGCCCGCGCGCTCGGCTCGTCGACGAGGTCGGTAACGATGACCACGAAAGCGCGCCGTGTTTGCCGCCGGCGCACGTCGGCCGCCAGCGCTGCGTAATCGGCTTCAACCGCGGACGCCTGCACCGCAAACACACAGCGCGACAACACGCCGAGGTGGGCAGCACCGTCGCGCGCTGCGACCCAGCCAAGTGGGCTGTCGGCAAACGGCACCATGCCGACACGATCGCCGCGCTGCAGCGCCGCGGCCGCCAGCGTCAAGGCCGCGTTGACAGCGACGTCCAAGCGCTGCTGCCCGCCGTCCACGGCTGCGTGGGCACCTGCCAATTGGCGCGCGCAATCGATCGCGATGACAACGTCTTGTCGTTGTTGCGGCGTGAGTTTTTTGGTGGTGAGCACCCCGCGACGCGCGCTGGTTTTCCACGCGATGCGCCGCGGGTCGTCGCCACGCAGGTAGTCGCGCAGACTGTGTACCTCGGTTCCCTCAGCGGCCTGGCGACGACGGAGGCGCGCACTAACGTCGCTGCCGCGCAAAAGGCGTGCCGCGCGCGACCACAGACGTGCCACATCGGGCTGCACCACGAAGGCGTTTACGTCCGCAGCGGTGCGCGCGTGTCGACGTCGACGCTGCACGAGCCCCCAGGGCCCTCGCGTGCGCACCGTGACGCCGCCTAAAAAGAACTGGCCGCGCTTGTGAAACGTCGGCGTCCACGACACCTCGATGACGACGTTTGCGGGGACGGTGAGCTGCGAGGAGAGGTCGGCGGGCTGGTCGACTGTGAGCGCGTGTTGAGGCAGCGATTGCACCACCGTCACACGCATGGTGCGCGGTGCTCGCAGCGACACCGTCACGCTACTCGGTTGGCCCACAACAACGCGGGACGCGAGCTGTCGCGTGACGCTGACGGCGCGCGCGGGACCGGCGCGGACAAAATCGATCACACACGCAAGCAGCAACACCGTTGCAGCCACGGGTGCCGCCGCACCGACACTTGGCAGCGACAACCCGAGCGTACCGAGCGCAGCGACGCACACAACGCACCACAGCAGGCGTTCGCTCGGCTCGATCATCGATCGCTGACGGGCGCGAGCGGTGACGTTGATGCGACGATGTCCGCGACCACGCCGTCGGCGGTTTGTCCGTCGAGTTCAGCTTCCGTCGACAACACCAATCGGTGGCGAAACACCGCGCCAACCACGGCCTTGACGTCGTCGGGAAGAACGTACGCGCGGCCATCGAGCAGCGCCCGTGCGCGAGCGGCGCGCAGCAGCATGAGGCCGGCGCGCGGCGACGCTCCCAACTTGAGGGCGCTGTTGGCGCGCGTCGCGTGCACGAGCGCCAACGCGTACGCAACCACGCTGCTTTCGACACGCACCCGCGCGACCGCAGCCCGCAGTTGCGCGAGCTCGGTCTTGCTCAACAGTGCGTTTTCAAGCGCAGCGTCGAGGTGTTGAGCTTCGCCATGCGCGTACAGCGCGAGCTCGGCCGCCGTGTCGGGGTAGCCAACGCGGACCTTCATCAAAAACCGGTCGGTCTGCGCCTCGGGCAACGGGTACGTGCCCTCAAATTCGAGGGGATTTTGCGTGGCGATGACAAAAAACGTCGCGCCGAGGTCTAAGCGTTCGCCGTCAAGCGTGACCTGCCGCTCCTCCATCGCTTCGAGCAGTGCCGCTTGCGTCTTAGGTGGCGTGCGATTGATCTCGTCTGCCAACAACACGTCAGTGAAGATGGGACCACGGTGCAGCTCCCACGAGCGTGTCTGGGCTGAAAAAATCCGCGTCCCCGTCAAATCCGTCGGCATCAAATCGGGGGTGAACTGCACGCGTGTGAAACGCGCAGCAACAGCTTGTGCAAGCGCGCGCGCGAGCAAGGTCTTTGCCACGCCGGGCACGCCTTCAAGCAACACATGGCCCGCCGCCAACAACGCGGTCACCACGTCGCGCACGACGTCGGCTTGGCCGAGCACGACGGCGCTGAGCGCGTCACACACCGCGCGGGCGCGCGCACCGAGTTCGAGTGCGGTCGCGTCCGCCACGGTGTGTTCGCCGCGCATGGCCAAGTCGGCTCCGCTCACATCAGTCATGCGGCACTGTCAGTGCAGCGGTGCGCCGGCGTCAATGGGCGTCACCCGGCGCCGCGAGGGTTGCCGCGTTCCCGCAGCGTCGTGGTCAAAAGCGGCGGCGCCGTTGTGCGCGGGCGGCGAGCGCAACCAACGCGCGAACGCGCGCGGCAGCCGCCGGCGGTCCGTGTGGCGCGTCGTGCGCCGGTGCGTCACCAGGGCGCGGCAACAACGCTAACAGTGACAACGGCACCAACAGCGCGAGCAGCACGGCGGCCGTCATAGGGCCAGGGCCGCGGCTGTTGGCGAGCGCGAAAACGGACGTCGCGCGGCCGACATGAAAGCGTTCATCAAACACCACGGTGTTGTAGGCGCCGGCGCGCGCCATGAAAAACGCCGCGTTGTCACCGACACTGATGCCGTCGTTTGCGAGCGAAGTGGCGCTGCCGAGCACCACGACGGTGCCAGCACCCCACACACGTCCCACCGCAAACGGCTGCGCCCCGAGCATCATGAGCGGCACGACGGGCTGGCCCGCTAGCGGCTGCGCGCGACCGAGTCCCTGCACCACCACGTCGTCTTCAAACGCCCTAACGAGCGCGCGGGCGTGGCTTTGCGACGTGTCGCCAAACGCCACCTGTTCCGCTTCGCACGCGATGCCGACGCGATTGAGCAACACCGCGAGCCGTCGGTTGCGCGCATCCCCGTCGTCGCACACGATCAACAGGTGACCGCCCGCCTCGACGTGCGCGAGGAGCGCGTTCACTTCCTCAGTGCTGGGTGCCGAAGCCTCAGGAGGCGGCATCACGACCAAAGCGCCGATCGGCAGCGGGGCGTCGTTGTGGCGCACCACCACGCGCTGTTGGCGGCCCTCAAGCAGCAAGCGCAACGCCAAAAATCCGCGCGCGGCGCCGTTGTTCACACTCGCGACTGGGTTGCTGTCGCCCGAGCGCGCACCCAGGCGCAGCGCCATCGCGCCGACAATGACGACCGCGAGCGTGAATGTCGCGATGCGCAAGCTGGTCACGACGCGCCTAGCGACGCGACATAGGCATCGACTTCGGCCAAAAACGCCAGCGCGTCGGGTCGCGTGCAGCGACGGGCGTAAGCGACGCGCTCGAAGCTGGCGAGGGGCGCGACCGCGACGCCCACGATGCCGCGCGACCGAGCCAGCTCGCGCATGGTCATCGCGGTGCTGTCCGCTTGAGCCGCGCACAACAATTCCTTCAGCGCGTCGGCGGCACACATCACTGCGCCGTGCGCATCGCCACGGGCGAGCGCGAGGTCGGCATGCTTGCGCAGCATGTGAA
>JAYTVG010000102.1:0-2494 GCA_043744135.1 Deltaproteobacteria bacterium
GGTGGCGGCTGCGACGTGAAGGCCACCGGCGCCAAAGCGGATGGCGTCGTTCATCGGTGCGCTTGAGTCCTTCAAAATCTTCTCGACGCGGTCGGGGTCGGTGACGCCGAGCGCTATCACCAACGCAGCTGCGGCCGCGACGTGCGGTGTCGCCATCGAGGTGCCTTGAAACGGGAAATACCCGTGCTTGGTGGCGTCGCCGCGCGCGATGGTGTCTTGCAAGACGCCGTCGGGGACGCCGTCGTTGTTGAGGTCAACGCGGGTGTCGCCACCAGGCGCTGCGATGTCGAGCTCTTTGCCGTACGACGAGTAAAACGCCAACTTGCCGTCGGGCCCAAGCGCGCTGACGGCGACGCAGCCGGGGTATGCGGCCGGGTACTCGACCTTTTGACGCGCACCGTTGCCGGCCGCACACACCACCGTGACGCCCTTGTCGTGGGCGTATTTGACGGCGCTGGCGAGAGCACCGCTGTACATGCCGCCACCAAGCGACATGTTGATCACTTTCGCGCCCTTGTCCGCGGCAAACCGGATGCCGTTGGCGATGTCCGCGACGGTGCCGGAGCCACCATCGGACAACACCTTAATCGGCATGATCTTCGCCCGATACGCGAGGCCCGCGACGCCGACGCCGTTGTTGGTCGACTGGGCGATGGTGCCCGCGACGTGGGTGCCGTGGCCGTTGCCGTCCGAGGCGTCGATGGAGTTGTTGACGAAGTTGTAGCCGGCGACAAGCTCAGACTCTTTCAGATCGGGCACGCGCTTGAACTTGCTGTCTTTGCCCGTCGCGAGCGTCCCCTGTGACACACCGGTATCGACAACGGCGACGACGACGCCGGCACCCTGCGACAGCGCCCACGCACCCTCGGCGTGCACCATGTCAAAATGCCACTGGCTTTTGTACATCGGGTCGTTGGGCTTGGTCGGGTTCGGCTTCGTCGGATCTGCTTCGACGGGCGCGGCGCGCTCGAGGTCTTGCTCAAACAACGCATAGCGCACGTTGGGTTCCGCGCTTTGCACGTCGCTGCGCGCCATCAAGATGTGTTGTGCGCGCTTCAGGTCGGCGTCGCTGCCGCGAAACAACCACAAGTTGCCGTCGACGACCTGCGTGGTGTCGATCAGGTCAAGCCCGGTGTCGCGCTCAATCGATTCGATGGCGTCGTCGCTGAGCGTGTCGTCGAAGTCGACGAGCAGGCCGTCGTCGAAATCTGCCGCGGCGCAGTCGCTGTCGGCGAGCGTTTGCGTCGCCCATCCGCTGTCTGCAAGGGCGACTTCATCGACGGCTTCGTCACCGACGGCATCACAAAAGCCGTGGCCTGCGCGGTCTGTGACGCTGTCATCGTGGCCGGGGTGCGCGTACGCGCCACCGGCGCCAAGCGCAAACCCCAGCGTCAAGCCAGCGCCAGCCAACACGGGAAGAATCGATTTCTTCATCGACCTTGGGAGATGAACGATTGAATTCGCCAACGACATCACAACCTCCACGTAGCCAGCTAGGGGCGCGCCTTACAAACGTAACCACAGCATAGGCGCGGCGCAGCGCGAACGCCGCTTTGTGGCTTGATCTCGCGCTCGATGAGACAGCCGGTGTGGGTAGCGACCCGCACGTGGGGCAGGCGGGCCCTTAGGAGCGCTGCGTGGTTGTCGACGTCGATGCGTGTTGAGGGATGGCGGCAGGCTTGCTAGCCCACCACCATGACCTCGATTTCGCACCCCGGCGCCCAGCTGCGCTCGCAGTTCCTGTCGTACTTCGAAAAAAACGGTCACCACATCGCGAAATCGAGTCCTTTGGTGCCGCAAGGTGACGCGACCTTGTTGTTCACGAACGCGGGCATGGTGCAGTTCAAAGACGTCTTCACCGGTAAGGAGACGCGCGCCTACAAAAAAGCGTCGTCGTCCCAAAAGTGCGTGCGCGCGGGCGGGAAACACAACGACCTTGAAAACGTCGGCCGCACCGCGCGCCACCACACGTTTTTTGAGATGTTGGGCAACTTCAGCTTCGGTGACTATTTCAAAGAGGGCGCCATTGAGCTCGCGTGGAATTTCCTGACCAAGGACCTCGCCATCGCCAAAGACCGCTTGAGCGTGACCATCTTTGAGGGCGACGCGCAGACGCCTGCTGACGAAGAGGCCGCGGCGATCTGGCGCAAGATCGGTGTCGCTGACGCCAAGATTTCTCGCCACAGCGCCAAGGACAACTTTTGGCAAATGGGTGACACCGGGCCGTGCGGGCCGTGCACCGAGATCCACTTCGATCGTGGCGTCGTCAAAGGCGCGTTTGGTGGCGACGATCCCGAAGGGGATCGCGTGCTTGAGATCTGGAATTTGGTGTTCATGCAGTTCGACCGGCAAGCGGATCGCTCGCTCGTGAAATTGCCGGCACCGTCCGTCGACACCGGCATGGGCCTGGAGCGGTTGGCGATGGTGATGAACGGCTGCGCGTCGAACTACGACACGGATCTGCTACGTCCGTTGATCGCATTTTGTGAACAAG
>JAYTVG010000103.1:0-8195 GCA_043744135.1 Deltaproteobacteria bacterium
CGCCGGCGGCCTCATCGACGTCGACGTCACCATCGCGGACGGCACCACGGCGACGTTTGAGGTGACGGTCACCAGTGGCGTAACGCAGGGGTCAAGCGGGCTCGACACGCTGCACGTCGATCTCGGCCGTCCCACCGCAACCATCACGGACCCGGCGACCGCGACCGTGACGTTCAACATCGCCTCAGACGTGTCGGGCAGCGCGGGTTTGCAAACCAACGTCGGCGTCACCGTCACCGGCTGCGAAAACGGCACGCTGCGGATGCGCGACGGTGCGACCACCATCGGCTCGGCGTCAGTGTCGGCGGCGGGCAACGGCTCGTTCGTGGTGGCGGTGAGCGACCTCACCGAAGGCAACGCTGAGACCTGGAGCGCGGATTGCGTCGACGCCGACGGCAACAACGCGGCGGTGCCCGATTCGTTTGTCGCCAAGGTTGACGTCACGGCACCAGCTACGCCAACGCTCGTGGCGGCGGTCGTGAACGCGCGCGCGGGGACCGTGTCGGTGAGCTACACGCAGCCAGGCGACGGCGCCAACACCGGCTCGATCACAAGCGCGCAGATGTTCTTTTCGCGCACCAGCATCAACGCCGCCAACTTCGGCAGCAGCGGCCAAGTCGCCGGCACGGTGCCACAAGGCGCGTCGGCGGGCGGGCAGGCCGTGAGCGGCTCCGTCACGGGCCTGAGCTTCGACACGCTTTGGAACGTGGCGTACCGTGCCACCGACGACGTCGGCAACAGCTCGGGCTTGGCGCTTGGCCAAGTGCAGTTGAGCACGCAAACGTTGGTGTTGGCACCTCCTGCTGGCGTGTCGGGCTGGGCGCAGTCGATGTCGCGCTCGCGTGGCGATATCAACGGCGACGGCATGCAAGACTTAGTGGTTGGCGCTCCCAATCAATTTACCGGACAGCGCGGTGGCTTCGAGGTGATCTTGGGCAACAACGCGCCCGCTGGCCTGCAGCGCACCCTGGTCACGCCACCCGCATCGATGCCGTGCGCCGCCGGTGTTTGTCAGCCTCTCGAGATGGGCTGGGCTGTCAACGTCGTGTCGTCGCTCAACGGCGATAGCTTCGATGACGTCGTCGTGGTGGGCTATGACCAGGGCTTTTTTCAGGAGTTTATCTTGATCTACGCTGGTGGTCCCCTCGGCATCACGGCGTCGCAGGCCCCCGCGGCCGTGCTTGAGGCCAGCACATTTAGTTTCGCGGGCTTTAACGCGCAGTCGCTCGGTGACGTCGATGGCGACGGCAGCATCGATTGGGGCTTGAGCTCGCGTGAAGGCTTCGCCGCCGCGTACGTTTTTTTGAACGACGGCAACTTCCCAGCGTCGGGCGCGCTGGACGATCGCGCCGACACCATCGTGACGTCGGCAGCGATCGGCTTTGGTGCAGGGATCACCGGCGTCGGCGACGCCAACGGCGACGGCTCGGACGACTTCGTGGTGACGAGCGTGTCGGCACCCGCGACCGCCTTTGTGGTGCGTGGCCGCTCGACGTGGCCAGCGACGTTGGACGCTGACGCGCTGGTGGCGGCGGACAAGGTCGCGCTGCTGCAACCAACTGATCGCGCGCCCGGTTTTGACGTCTCTGCGCAAGACGTCGACGGTGATGGCAAACGCGACATCGCGTATCTCGCGTCAAACGGCGTGCACGTTGTGCACTCAAGCGGCTCGAACTGGAGCGGTGAGAGTTCGTTTTTGGCGGCGACGGCGCTGAACTTCAACGGCGCGCTGGCGATTGCGGATCTGACTGGCGACGGCACGGGCGAGCTCATCTGCGGCGGCACCGACCCGAGCCCAGCGTCGTTGTTTTTGGGCGCTGCTGCGCTCGCGGACAAGCCCGCTGACGTCACTTACTCGAGCATCTCGCCGAACCTGCAGCCGCTGTACTTCGCCGCCACCAACCTCATCGGCTCAAGCTCGCTACCCGACGTGGTCATTTCAGAACCTGCCGCACCTGGCGTCGTCACCATTCGCTACTAACGATCCACTCAAACGCTAAGGGACACCATGACCCCAACAAAGAACACCCCCACCCAACCGCTGTCCGGTGCGCCAACGAAAAAGCGTCCGTATCAGGCGCCCGTCATCCAACACTCGGAAGCGTTCGAACGCCTTGCGCTGGCGTGCTCGGGGACGCAGAGCCGCGCGCGCAAAGACCCGCTGACAGCGTGTACTGGGCAGGCGGGGACGTAAGCGATGGTGTCGTCGATGCGCCCGGCAGCATCGATGCACCTGTGGCAGGTGGGGCCGGTGCGTTTTCACGTGCACGGTGTGGCGCCGCCACCCGATTGGCGTTTTGACGACGCGTGCGCCGCTGCAGTCGACGTCGTTGTGCACGTCACCAATGAACAACCGCAACCCGCGCCTTGGGGGATGGGACCTATCGCTAGCCGCGTCGATGCGCTGGGCACGCTGCACATGCATCGACCTGGCGGATTTGAAGCGACGCTCGATCATGCCGGCCGCGTCGCACACTACCGCGGCACCGTCGACGTCGGCGTCAGCCGCATCTGCCCGGTGTTCGAGACGTTTTTGCGCGCGGCGACCGCGGGCGTGTTGTCGCGCCAGGGCGGCGCGCTGCTGCACGCGTCGTCGGCCATCGTGCGGTCAGCTGACGGTGACGCCGCTGCGTTCGTGTTCGCGGGCCTGTCAGGCGCGGGCAAAACCACGCTCGTTGAGGGTCTCGGTGACGGCGCGTTTTTGTCGGACGACCAAAGCTTGCTCACGCACGAGGCGGACGGCTTTAACGCTTGGGGATCGCCGTTTGCGGGCATGGCGGCGCGACGCATCGGCCCCATTCGCGCCCCACTGCGCGCATTGTGCGTGCTCGCGAGCGATCGCGGCGACAGCACCGCTGTGACCCGGCTCGATGCAAACCAAGCCGTGCGCGCGCTGATGCGCCACGTCTGCTCGTTTGAACGCACCGCCGCTGAAGCGGAGCGCGCGCTGGCGTTCGCGCACACCATCGCTCGCGAGGTCTCGGTATTTTCTGTCCGTCGCCATCTCGACACGTCGCTGCTCGATTTGGTGCACCTGCTGCAACGCAACGCGACGACACAAAAGGCAGCGTAACGACCATGGGCAAGGAACTCGCAATTCTCGGTCAGATGTACCAGCGCACGCCCGAGATGCTCGGCGCTTTGCGCGAGCGCGCGATGAAGTCCGCCGTGCCCTACCACGCGCTCATCTACCTCGAAAACAAATGCAACCTGAAGTGCCGGCACTGCTACGAAGATGAGACCACGCACCCGACTCAAGAGCACTTGTCACTCGCCGAGGTGACGTCGCTGTTAGAGCAACTGGCGGCGCTTGGGACTTTGCAGCTGACGTTTAGCGGTGGCGAAATCTTCTTGCGCCGCGACATTTTGGAGATTTTGGCCGTGGCCAAGCGGCTGCGCTTCCACACTACGCTATTTACTTCAGGCTATTTTATCGATCGCGACAAAGCAGAGAAGCTCAAAGCGCTCGGTGTCGGCCAGGTGGACATCTCGATCTACTCGGACCTCGCCGCTGACCACGATATGTTCACCCAGATCCCCGGCTCGCACAAACGCAGCGTCGAAGCCTTGCGTTTGCTCACCGAGGTGGGTGTGCCGGCTGCGCTCAAATGCGTGCTGACAACGTTCAACGTCGACCGCATCGACAACATCTTGGCCCTGGCGCGTGAGCTCAAGGTCGATCACCAGTTCGACCCCAACGTGCGCCCGCGCATGTCAAACGATCGCTCGACGCTCAAGTACGCGCTCGACGTCAAGACCATCGCGGACAAGGTTTTTTCCCGCCGCGACCTGTACCCGGGATACCGCGAGGTTGCCCCCGACAAAGTGTGTCGAGGCAGCGAGTTTCGCCACGGTGACGAGGCCATGTGCGGCGCCGGCAGCTCGACGATGGCCATCAGCGCCATGGGTGACGTATTGCCGTGCGGGTTTTTTCCGACCGGCGTCGGCAACATTAAGCAAAACCCGCTCAAAGAGATTTGGCAGCGCAGCGCCACTTTGCAAGACATGCGCGCGATGACGTACAACAAGATGACGTCGTGCAAAACTTGCGACGTCAAAGCCGCGTGCCATCCGTGCATGGCCTACGCGCAGGTCGAGCATCAAGACTATAAGGCGTGCAACACCGCGTCGCGCACCAGCGCTGAGGCACTGCTGCACCTGTCGCAACGAGCCGCGCGCACCAACAAGAAGTTCGCGCGCGCCGGCAAGACGCTCGCGATCGTGGGTGAGACGCATCTCCCCGAGGCGGACGGCACCACCACCTCGACGCTCGCAACGTTCGACTAGCACCAGTGGTCGTGCAATGACGCTGCAAGCGCTCCGCGTGATCCGCGCTGGACGACTGAGGGTGATCCCTATGGCGGCGATTTACGGCTTTGACGACGTCGGCAACCACGCCAACATGCTTTTGGACACGGTGCGTGTGCAGGCGTTTGTGCGTGCGATCGCAGCGAGCGTGCGCCCCGACGATATCGTCGCTGACGTGGGCGCTGGCAGCGGCTTGCTTGGCATCTTGGCCGCGAAGGCCGGCGCGCGTCATGTGTATTGCGTCGAGCGCGGCCCGCTCGCGGAGCTCATCGCCAAACACGCCGCCGACAACGGTGTCGCTGAGCGCGTGACCGTGCTGCGCGCCGATGCACGCGACGTCGTGTTCCCGCAAGCGCCTACGCTTGTCGTGTCAGAAACGCTGGGCTCGTTTGGCGTCGACGAGGATATTTTGGGGTTGTTGCAGACGGTTGCGAAACGTGCGGCGCCAGGCTTTCGCATGCTGCCGCGCGCATTTTCGGTGCAGTTTGCGCTCGCCTATCTGCCGCGTCTTGACGAAGAGTTGGCGCTGCTCGACAACGGCGCCGCACATGGTTTTCCCGTGCGCTTGATCGAGCTTGCGCGCACGCTGTGCGCCCGCGTTGCACTCGCGCCGGTTGCGGTCTGTGACCTACTCACGCCCCCACTCATTGCCGCGCAGTTTAACGTCGGCGTCGACAACTTGCCGCGCGCGATGACTGGCACCGCGCGCACCACCCGAGCCGCCCCCGCCAACGCGATTGTCGCGTGGTTCTCGGCGCAGTTGGCCGACGACGTTGTGTTGGCCTCGGGCCCCGGCGCGCCGTCGCCGTCGTGGTCAAACGTGGTGTTGCCGCTGTATCCCGCGTTACCGGTGGCAGTCGACACCGAGGTCAGCTTCGAGGTGCGACCGCGCCTGGCCACCGACCGCGGCACGTGGGCTTGGTCAGCGAGCGCTGCCGGCGAGACGCGCCGTGGCGATGCCATGCAGTCGCTGGTGGGCAACAAGGACGACTGGCTCAAGCAGCTCGGCCTCGTCAAAGACGCCAAAGCGGAACCCGACACCGCGGCGCGCCGTACCCTTGATGTGTGGAGCGCGGCACTCGCAGGGGGCGCAGCACCGCTCGCTGAGATGTCACAGCGCGTCTATCGGGCGATGCCAAACTATTTCGGCGACGTGCGTGACGCGGAGCAGGCGGTGGTGCGCTTAATTCGCGCTGCTGGTTCGAGTGCGTGACAGCGTCGCTGCGTGCGCCGTTGCGCTGGTGGACGGCGGTCGCGCTACACGCGTGCAGCACTGAAGAGCTCGCGCGCGTCACCAAGCGTCTCACCCGCGACCGCGCCGTTGGATCGCGCGAGCAGACGTTTTTTGCCGCGCACTGCGACAGGTTTGCGCACCACGCCGCACCGGCCGACCGCGCTGTCGTTGACTTGAGCGCTTGTCTGGGACGGCGCGCGCAGATCGAAGCGCTGGTGGCGGCGGTGGCGTCGACGCCGACGTGCGTGGCGCTGACGTGGCGTGGACCGCCACTTGGGTTTAAACACCGTGGGCTACACGTGCGTCTCGGTGCCGCACTCGCATCGCTGCGCAAGCTACCTGCACCACACACGCTCGTTCATGACGATGGCACCTGGTGGCAGCCGCTTGATGTTGCACAAGTGCACGCGCTGTTGCGTGCAGCATCGCTGCGCGTCGTCGCCATCAATGCTGCCGTAGGCGCGGCGGTGTGCGTGCCGATGGCCGTCGATCGCGCGAGCGTACAGTTTGCGCTGCTCAAAGATTTGCTCGCGCGCCACGGCACCGCGCACATCGTCGCGCGCGGTGATTCCATGCTGCCGCACATCGCCGACGGCGCGCGCCTGTGCCTGAGCACCGCAAGGCCCCTACAACTGCGCGACGTGGTTGCGGTGGCCGGACCGCGTGACGCGCTGCTGGTTCACCGCATCGTTGGCATCCGTGCAGACGGTGCAGTGTTGCTGCAAGGCGACGCCTACGCTGCACCCGACGGCTGGTTTGAGCGCGCCGCAATCCTCGGTGTCGTCGTCGATTTCGATCATCGACCTTGAGAGATGAACAATGGATTTCATGACGTTGCGTGATGTGGTGTCATGCGCGTCATGACCTGCGCGCGTGCGTCCGCTTTGGGTGTGCTGATGTTCGCGGCCGCTTGCGCCACGTCGACCGCCCAACTTGAACCCACGCCGTTAGCGTCGACGCCGGTACTCAACGTCGCGCAGACCGCACGACTCATGCCGGCGCACGTCGTCGACAAGGAGGGGTGGGCGAACGATGTGCTCGCGGCGATTTCGCTGACAAAAAGGCAGCCGACTGCGGAGCGCGTGTGCGCGGTGTTGGCGGTGCTTGAGCAAGAGTCTGGCTACCACGCCGACCCTGTGGTGCCGCGGCTGCCCGCCATCGTGAGGGCGGGACTGCTGGGCAAGCTTGAGCCGCTGGGCGTGCTCGCGCCTGTCACGCTCGCGGCGCTGCTGGAGCTGCAGGTGCCAGGCAGCGACGACACTTTTGGCACTCGCGTCGATGCGCTGCGTACCGAGCGCGATCTCGATCGGTTGTTTCGCGATCTCAAACGCGCGTTGCAGCAGCGTCACCCCAGCACGTTTGTGGCCGCCTCCGCGCTCGCGTCGCTTTTGGGCCGCGGCTCCATCGACGACCTCAACCCCGTCACCACCGCGGGCTCGATGCAAGTGAAGGTGACGTTTGCGCGCGAGCTCGGTGGACGCGACGGGCTCGACGACGACGACGCGCGTGAACTGCTGTACACGCGAGGTGGCGGCGTGCGCTATGGCACCGCGCGCTTGATCGGCTACGGCGCCCACTACGACAACGTGCTGTACCGTTTCGCGGACTACAACGCGGGCATGTACAGCTCGCGCAACGCGGCGTTTCAAGAGGCGTTGTCGACGTTGACTGGGACGGTGCTGGTGCCTGACGGCGATTTGTTGGCGTACGACAAGGCAGGCACAGCGCTCGATATCGATTCAAAAAGCGTGCTGGCGTTGTTGGACTTTGCAGCGACGCACGGCTTGTCTGCGCGCACCGTGCGACATGACGTCGCGCTCGAAAAACAGCAGAGTTTTGAAGACACCCAGACGTATCAGCAGGTGCGCACGGCGATCGTCAAGCAACAACATCACGCGGCACCCTACGCGCGCGTGCCGCAAGTGAGCTTGAACTCGCCAAAAATGAAAACGCCCCGCACCACGCAATGGTTCGCCGAAGCCGTGAACCACCGCTACCTCGCGTGCCGCGCAAAGACATGAGGCCCGCACAACGCGCTATTCGCCGCGGCCGGGGTAGGGTCGTGCTTGTTTGATAAACAGCCGCGGCGTTTGGCCGTCGCCCTCGTCGTCAAACTTGAACTCCACATCCATCGCGTACCACACACCCGAGCTGTACGCGGGGGCGAAGCGCGTGTGAATTGCATCGAGTGCGGTGCCCAGCGCAAACACTTGCGCGTTGGTCAAGACCGTGGTGCCGGCGGCTATTAGACTCGAGTGCGTGATGAACGACGTCGGTTGGTTTGGCAGCGAGTAGTAGCTGAGGAACTGGTCGCTGGTGACGCCCGGCGGTGGATGCACGACTTCAGCGACGCCGCCGAACTGCACGTTGATGTAAAACGCCGGGCTCAGGCCCGAGGGGTCAAACGGATTGTTGGTGACGGCGACGCCGTTTGCTTCTTCGTCGGGAAAGTTCGAGTGGCACAACAGCGCCATGCCGACGGCGGTGTGGTTCACGCTGTAGTACTGGCGTTCTTCAAAAGTGCGAAACAACCACACCGTCGACCAGGTCTCGCGCACGGCGTTTTGCACGTCGAGCCAGTCGGCGGGATCGGCGCTGTGTGACTCGTAGCAGCCCGCGCACGGAAAGCCGTCGAGGTCCTCGCTATTGGTGC
>JAYTVG010000104.1:0-2486 GCA_043744135.1 Deltaproteobacteria bacterium
GTGTCAGCTTTTTTGCCCGACACGATCCAGTAGATCCAATCACGTCGCGCGATGGCGGTGATGGCCGCCCACGTCTGCTGCGCTTTTGACGACGCCACATCGATGGCGTGCTGCACGTCGTTTGGCACCACGGGCTCCGGCTCCACTGCGACTTGGGCGATCTGCAGCGTGACGACGTCGCCCACGCTAGCACCCGCTGCCTCACGCAAAAGGCGCTGCACGCGCAACCAGTGCCCGCCGCGGCCGTCAGGCTCAAGGGTCGCTTGAAAGCCCGCGCCGTTGAGCGTGCCGTCGACCGACACCATGCTGCGCGACGCGAGCTTGTTGCTGGCGGCGCTAGGCAGCTGCAAAAAACTCCATGCGCAGCCGCTGGCTTCACCCGCCGGCCGGTGCAGGGTCGCCGTGAAGCGAATCGGTGCGGCATTGTTCGCCATGCTGAAGTGTCCCCCGCGGCGGCGCAAAACGCGATGGCCAAATGCCGCTGCGCCGTCAGCCAGCGACGCGCGACAACGGAAACGGTGGCACGCTTGGCCACCACTGCGCCGCCAGCCGCGGGTTGAAGGTGCCAAAGCGCAGCACGGGGTGGCGCTTGCGCAGCTCGGCGACGAAACCCTTCATGCCCAGCAGCAGTCCGCGCTTTTCACGCGGCGGCAACATGGTGCGAAAGTGGCCGGGGTCGACGCATAAGTTGCGCAGCTGAATCATTTGCAGCGCGCCATCATTGACGATCTTTGAGATGCGGTCGACCTCGACCATCTGGTCGGTGAAGCCGGGCCAGATGAGCAGGTTGATACTGACGTGCATGCCCTCGTCGCGACCGACATACAGCGAGCGCACCACGTCGTCGAAGTCGTAGTCGGCGGGCCGGTAGTACGCGGTGTACATGTCACGATCGAACGTGTTGAGCGACACCCGCAGCGCGCTGGCACCGGCACGCGCACAGTCGCGCACCGTGTCTGGCCGGCTGCCGTTGGTGTTGATGTTGATGATGCCGCGCGGCGTGCGTGCGCGGGTGCGCGCGATGGCCTCGACGATCACCGGCCCGTTCATCGTCGGCTCGCCCTCACACCCTTGACCGAAGCTCATCATCGGCTCTGGCGCGCGCTCGAGGTGGTGCGCCATCACGCGGGCGATCTCGTCGGGCGTGGGCTGAAACTTCAAGCGCTTTTGTGGCACCGGTGTCTCCCAGGCCGGGTCCTTGCTCAAGCAGCCCAAACACGCCGCCGTGCACGCGGGCGCGATGGGCACGGCACCCTCCCAGCGCTCGTAAAAAACGTTTTGCGCGCAGCAGCACAGGTAGTCGCCCGCGCACTCACCCAATTGGCGCAAGACTTGGTTGTCGGGATCTTCCGCGATGCGTGCGGCGATCTTTTCTTTCAGGTCCGCTTGGTAAAACAACTCGGGCGCCCAGCGCGTGGTCTCGTCGGCCAAAAACAACGCCGCCACCGGCCCCTTCGACGTCATGCCTGCCGCGGTGTACGCCCATAGTGGCAGCCCGGGTCGCGCGCTGTCGTCGCCGCCTTCCAGCATGGGCAGACCCTTGACGTTTTTTTTCACCACAACCGTGTGTTGTTTGCGCAGCTTGTCGTCAGGGTGGGTGGCGTCGGTGTAAACGACGGCGGGGTGGTACGCGCGCACGTACCCCGGCGGTGGATGCACAGCGACGCCCCAGGGCTCAAACGTGGTCCCGTCAGCTGCCGTAAACGACGTCAGCGTCTCAAACTGCGCGGTGGCGGGGTTGTAGCCGATAGGCCGCGTGCCCGGCATCGCCATCAGATCCCAACCCTCGGGAACTGCGATGGTGTCAGCAGACGTGCAGCGCAAGGTGTCAAGGCCGTTGTCGAGCGCCATCTGCAGCGTGGGATGTTCATACACGCTGCCGTCGGGGGCCGCGACGAGCAACATAGGATGTTCAGCGCGACGTTTTGCCATGCCCTCCCTTACAGGAAAATTCATCGACCTTGGGAGATGAACAATGCAATTTTACGATTCACCCCTACATGGTCGGTGAATTCGCGCGAGTCGCCAAATCAGGCAACAGCGATGACCGTCGGCACGCTCAGCGTCCACACCTCAAGCACGGACAGCTCGCGATCAACAGCCGGGGGTGAATTCTGGCGGGACGCACGATGGCGCAAACTCAACGCACTGCCCCTCAGGCGTTGCTGCGGTCGTCGGCGCATCGGCGCGGCACGTGGATGCACACCATCCCCAACACGCTTCAACCGTGCTGGTGGGGTTGCTGCGGCACAGCGCGTCGCTGTTGAGGCACGCGCCGCCGTCGGCGCAGTCGGCCGCGCTGAGGCAAAACGCATCGGCGGGCAGTGGTGCGTTGCCGCTGCGACAGACACCTTCGCAGGGCTGCACACCCTCAGCGCCGCAAAATCCTGCGGTGAGGTCACACGATGCGTCGCTGGCGCAGTCTGCATCGGTACTGCACGTGGGCAGCGCATCAACGCAGCGGCCGGCGGTCGCGCACCCCGCGC
>JAYTVG010000105.1:0-2479 GCA_043744135.1 Deltaproteobacteria bacterium
GCCCTCGACCGCTTCAACGACCGTGACGATGGGATTAAAGTGCGCACCTGACACGGGCGCCAGCGCGGTGATGAGCGCGAGCAGTGCCCCAGCTGTCGCGACCGTGTTCGCGAGTAACGCCAGCGCGACGTTGCCACCAGCGAGACGCTCGGCCATCACGCCGGAGCCGACGACGGTGGCGACCAGCAGCAATGTGCCCACGAACTCTGCGCAAGTCCGGCGCACCATCAACGAAAGCGACCCGTCATGGTAAAAAGCCACAGCCGTGTCTAACGCGAACGGCCGCCGACGGCGAGGCGCCTCGTGCCTTGCGCACGATGGGCGCCCCCGCGCTGTTGTCATTGGCGCGACGCGGACGTAACGAGTGAGCGTGAAAGTCCACGTCGTCGACGGCACCTACGAGCTGTTCCGCTGTTTTTTTGGCGCACCCCCCAGCGCGGGCGCTGACGGGGGCGAGGTGGGTGCGGTACGCGGTTTGATCTCGACGTTAACGGCGTTGTTGAGCGCGCCCGACACGACACACATCGCGGTGGCGTTCGATACCGTGATCGAGTCTTTTCGAAACCGGCTGTTCGCGGGCTACAAAACCGGGGACGGCATCGACCCAAATCTCTTGCGCCAATTTGCGCTCGCCGAGCAAGCGACGCGCGCCCTGGGCATCGTCACGTGGTCGATGGTGGAGTTTGAGTGCGACGACGCGTTAGCGGCAGCGGCGCACCGGTTCGCGGCCGATGCCCGCGTCCAACAAGTGGTCATCTGCTCACCCGACAAGGACCTGTGCCAATGCGTCGTCGGCGATCGCGTGGTGGTGCTGGACCGCATGCGCAAAGTGCAGCTCAACGCCGATGGCGTGCGCGCCAAGCACGGCGTCAACCCACACGCGATCCCCGACCTGCTCGCGCTCGTCGGTGATGACGCTGACGGCATCCCTGGGATCGACGGCTTCGGCGCCAAGACGGCAGCGGCGCTGCTCATGCACTACGGCTCCCTCGAAGCGATCCCCGACGACGGCTGGGCCGTGAAGGTGCGCGGCGCCGACAAGCTCGTGGCCACGCTGCGTGCCGCACGCGCTGACGCTGCGCTGTACAAAGTGCTCGCGACCTTACGCACCGACGTGCCGCTCGCACAGGACCTAGACGCGCTGAGGTACCTCGGCCCCGACGACTCCGCGCTGTCAGCGGTCGGCGCGGCGCTGGCGGATGAACGCTTGGTGACGCGCACCCACGAGCGCCTCGCGATGAAACGCACGTAAACGAGCGGCACTTTCGTCGCGCCGCTTTTTTCGACGCCATCCGCTCAGCACCGCCGCTCAGCGTCGACGACGTCCCGCGAGCACCAATGCGATCACCCCGACGAGGCCGACGGGCGCGGAGCCTCGATGGGTCGCGCCGGCTGCACAGCCCGAATCGCCCTCACCTTCGCCTTCGCCTTCACCTTCACCTTCGCCTTCACCTTCGCCTTCACCTTCGCCTTCACCTTCGCCTTCGCCTTCTCCCTCACCTTCGCCTTCGCCCTCGCCTTCTCCCTCACCCTCACCCTCACCCTCGCCTTCGCCTTCACCCTCGCCTTCTCCTTCACCAGTGTTTTCGATGACGAGGTTCGCGCATTGAAAATAGCTGTCGGTGCCGAACACGTTGGTGACGGGCGTGCTGTCGTCGCCGTTCATCACCTGGATCAACTGCAACGTACAGTTTGTGCACGGCGTGTTTGGCAAGGTCACCTGCGCACTCCATAGGTTGCCGTCGCCAGCGTTGCCGGTGCTGCCGGCGGGATCTGACAGGTCGAGCAGGATGTTGGCGTCGAAGTCTGTTTGGTCTGCGCCGTCGTCGTCAAACGCGATGCGCATGCGTCCGGTGTGGCCGACCACTTCGCGCCATTGTACCGTGATGGTTGCGCCGGGTGCGTACGTCGTGACGATGGGTCCACGCTGCGCGTCGCTGGCGCTCAACTCACAGCCGTTGTTGGGTCGCGAGCCTGGGCCACTGGTCCCGTCGCCCGCCGTTCCGCATGGGCACCATTTGTTCTGGCCGTCGTTAAAGCGGGGCGCGGGCAGCTCCATGGAGATGTGGGCGAGCGCGCTGTTTGACAGCGAGAGCGCAGCGAAAATGGCGAGGGCTTTGGTGTTCGACATGTGCCGGAACCCTAGCAGAGTGTTGGCCCGTTTTCACCTCGCTCACGTCGCGCCCACCTCGGGGGTGCGCAGCTCGGCTACGAAAACAGCGTGCGCGACTGCCGGCGGCGCCACAGCACATACGACATTGCCCACAACACACCTGTGCCCGCCGCCCACAGCCACTTTTGCGGGCCGTCACCGACCGCGAGATGCGCGATGACCGCCGCGATCAGCGTGAATGCGAAGCCCGCGTACGCCCATTCTTTGACGCGCACGGGCACCGGCGCCAACAGCGCGAGCACACCCAGCACCTTGGCCCACGACAACGCGACGCGGAAATACCCGGGGAAGCCGAGGTGTGCGAAG
>JAYTVG010000106.1:0-2478 GCA_043744135.1 Deltaproteobacteria bacterium
AAAACCTGATCGCGGTGCTCGGCTGAAAACAACTTGCGCTGCACGCCCTCGCTCAGCGTTTGGCGCACGCGCTCTTCGCCGCGCTTGGCTGCCGCTTCATCGAGGTCGATGACGACGACGTCAAAGCCTTCGGTGGCGTATTTTTGCGCAATGCCAGCGCCCATGTTGCCGGCGCCGATGACGCCGATGGTGGTGGTTGACGCGAGTCGCGGTGCGGCCTGTGCCATGTCGTCCTCCTGAGCGCTCGATCGCAAAGACCGTGCGCCGCTGCTTGCTGCGGGGTTACACTCCGCGTGCCATATGCAAAAGCGCCTTTTTCTGCTCGACATCCCCTTGTTTTGGCTGTGTGCGGTGCTTTGCGTGTCGACGCGTGCGTACGCAGCACCGCCACCGGGCACCGCGAGCAAGATGTTCTTCGCACCGGGCGCCGGCGCTGACGAGGAATCGCCGCTGAGCCGCGCGGTCGAATCCGCGGTGTTGCAACAAGCACCGGCTGTTTCGCTCATCACGATGCGGGCGCTTAGCCAGCAGCTCGACTTGAACGTCATGCGCGCGTGCAGCGCCGACTCCGACGGTGCGTGTGTGACGCAATTCGCCGAAGCGCTCGACGTCGACTATATCTTGCGTCCGTCGATGGCCACGCTCGGTGACGTTGTGGTGTTGACGCTGACGTTGTTTGACGGTCGCAGCGCTCAACTGTTGGCGCAAGCTCAGCGCCAAGCGCCGGCGAACGCACCGGCGCAGCTGCTGCCCCAAGTCAGTGACATCGTCAAAGAGGTGTTGCGCGCCGGTGACGTGTTGGCGCGACCACCACCAACGCCACTGCCGATCGCCGCCATCACCGGCGCGGTCGTGGGCGGCGCAGGTCTCGTCGGCGGCAGCGTCATGCTCGGGCTCGCCGCCTGGCAGCAAGCGCGCTACCAAAACGCTGAGCTCAACCAGGGCGACGCCGGTGCCTGGGAGGGCCAGCGTCTCGCAGTGGTTCCGTTGGGCATATTGCTGGTCGCAGCGGGTGCCGTGCTGACAGGTTTCGCGGTGGTCAGTCTCGTGAGAGGTGAATGATGCGCGTCGTCTCTTTGGGCATCGTCGTGCTCCTCGGTTTAGCGTGCGATGCGCGCCGCCCTTGCCGCACCAGCGCACAATGCGAGACCGGCGAGCGCTGCGCCATCGACGCGGGCGCCAAACAAGGCGTGTGCGCGATCGCTGGCGAGGGCGAAGGCGAGGGTGACGGCGGTGAAGGCGAAGGTGAGGGTGAGGGCGAGGGCACGCCGGCCGGCGCCGACGTCGTCGAAATGGGCCAGGGCTTTGCGTGCGCCATCGACACCGGCGCGCACGTGCAGTGCTGGGGCAGAAACTTTGGCGGCGAGCTCGGACGCGTCACCGACAGCGACAACGCCCCGCAAGCAGCGGCACGTGTCGCGCTGCTCACCGACGTCGACGGCATCGCCAGCGCCCCCGACCACACCTGCGTCACCGGCCGCTTTGACGCGGGCCAACGCGACCTGTGGTGCTTCGGCGAGGCGCGCGGGTTTTTACCGGACGGCTTCACGTCCGAGCCGGGCGAGATGTTGCAACCCGTGGCGCTGCCGGCCGGTTTCGGTCGCGACATCGTGTCGATCGACGCGGACGGCGACAGCGGCGGCGCCGTGACGTGCGCCACCGACGGCGTGCAGACCTGGTGTTTTGGCATCTACGCGCCCACCGGCGATGGGCGCAGCGTTGAGGTGCCGGCGCTCGCGGGCGCCTCTGAGGTTGCGGTGTTTTTGCCGACGGTGTGTGGCCACCTCGACGCTGGTTGGGTGTGCGCCAACCTGCCAAACGCGAGCGTCGTTGGCGATTTGTGCGGCGGGACCATCGTCGATCGCGTCTGCACGTCGCTGCCCGCGTTTGACGCTGCGAGCTCGTTGTCGGTGACGTCGGGCACGTTGTGCCGCAGCGACAGCGGCGTGATTCGCTGCGCGGGCGACAACGAATTCGGCATCGTGACGCCCGGGCAGCAAACCGCGGGCGTTAGCGCCGACGTCGACACCGGCGTCGCTGGCGGCACGGTGCGCGTCGGTTTGCAGCACGCGTGCGCGATCGACAGCACCAACACCGTGGTGTGCTGGGGCCGCACGCTGACCTTTCAAACCGGCATCGACGACTTTGATGCCGCGGTCTCGCTGTGTGACACCACCGACGAGGCGAGCTGCCAAGGTGTCGTGCCGGTGCCGATGCCCGCGGGCCTATCGCTGTTTCGTGCACTGGCGACGCGCCGCTCACAATCTTGCGCCATCTCCGTCGACAACCGCGTGGTGTGCTGGGGTGACGCGGTGTTGGCGCCGGGTGGGGAGCCCGCCCCCCCAAGCGAAGTCATCCTCTCCCCCTGATCACGAGCTGTACGGGCTTGTGGCGTCGTTGCCGGCTGTGCTGCTCGCGACGCGCACAGCAAGTGCGCTTGCTGCGCTGCTCGCCGGCGCCTAGCCACAAGCCCGTACA
>JAYTVG010000107.1:0-2477 GCA_043744135.1 Deltaproteobacteria bacterium
CACCGCGATCATCTTTGGGACGAAGCTCAAGCTCTGCTCTTGAATTTGCGTGGTCGCCGAAAAGATCGCGACCGCTACACCGATGATGAGCGACAACAAGATCGACGGCATGCTCACCATGATGGTGATCAGGATCGCCTCGTTGGTGATCTGCACAATAAAGTCCTGAATGCTCATGCAGACCTCAAGTTGCGTGGTTGTCGCGCTTCTTCAACATGTGGCGCCGTTGCGTCGCTTGCATTGCGAAACCATCCTCATTGGTATCCCAACACCAACCCACGCGTGATCAAATACCAACCGTCCACGAGGACAAACAGCAAGATCTTAAACGGCAACGAGATGGTGGTGGGCGATAGCATCTGCATGCCGAGCGCCATCAAGATGTTCGACACCACCATGTCGATCACCAAAAACGGAATGAAGATCACAAAGCCGATCTGAAACGCTTTGGTGAGCTCCGAGATGACGAACGCGGGCGTGATGATGATGAGGTCGTCGGGCCCAAGCGACGCCCGGTCTTCGGGCGCACGCATGCGGTACGCGACCCGGTACAACATCTGACGGTCTTTCTCTGAAGAGTGCTTCATCAAAAAAGCCTTGATGGGTTCTTTGGCTTCCTTGAGCGCAGACACGATGACGTCGACGTTTTCTTTCGCGAGCACGTCGCCACCGCGCTGAAGGGCGATCAGCTTGTCGACGCGGTTGTAAATCTGCAGTCCCACCGGCTGCATCACATACACCGTGAGGATGATGGCCATGCCGGTGATGACCGTCGTGGGTGGGGCCTGTTGGGTGCCGATGGCTTGACGCGTCAGGCTCAACACCACCGCGATTTTCACGAAGCTTGTCACCATCAAGCCGACAAATGGGATGAGCGCCAATCCCGCCATCGCAGTCATCAAGATGAGCGGCCGGTTTGACACCGAGTCGTTGCCGAGCAAGTCGACGCCACCCAGCGTCGTGGACGATGTCGCGGCAGCTGCTGCGGCCTTCTTTGCATGCGCAATCGCCGGCGCAAGCGTCACCAAAATGAACACGAACGTCAGCCACCCCACGCGCGTAGCGGCGCGCACGAGCTGGCTGTCGCCGCGCGCGTCCATCGCTTTTGACATCGCGCGCATGCGCGCCAGCCGCGCGCGCACCGTGTGAAGCGCATTCATGACTTCACCTCGGCCCGCGCGCTTGATGCTGGCTCCTGTCGAAATGCTGAGGACGCGGGTGGCGGTGAGGGTTTGCGAAACGACAGCGCGTCGCTGAACTTGCCAACGACGCTTTGCGAAGCCGCGGGAGCGTCCGGCACCTCAAGGTCTTTGAGCAAAACCACACCGCCTTCGCCGCCGCCAATGAGCATCTGCTTGCCGTCGATCTCGATGACAAACAAGCTGCGCTTGGTGTCGAGCGCCACGCGCTCCACCACCTTCACGCGGCGGCCAGCGTTTTGCCGTTCGACGAGCTTGCCTAAGCCTTTGTGCAGCGTGAGATAGGCGATGCCTAATACCACCGCCAACATCAAAAACGTCTTGAGCAGCGGTGCTGCAACTTCAGCCGCACCCATCGACGGAGGTGGCAAGTCGTTGACGGTCAAGCGCGCTTCAGCCACCGGCGCACTCGATGGCGACGACGGAGCGTTTGCCGCATCCTGCAGCGCCTGCGCGCTGGACACGACGTGCGCGAGCGGGTCATCCGGCGCGCTTTGTGCGCGCGCACCTGAGACGCTCGCTGCCATCACCCACACAGACAACACCATCCACGATCGCGCATTCATGCGGCGGAGCGTACAGCGTCGAGTGCACAGATGCACCCGGTGGGGCGAGAAAGTTGCCACCGCGTCCAGCGCAGCCGACAATGCGCTGTTGGCCCCGGCGCGACGCGCGGGCGATGAGGTGTGAGATGGGTGCAAGTGTCGTAGTGCCTGGTCAGATCGCGCTGCTCGCGGCGCTGGTGCTGTGCGCCTCCGCGGTGCGCGCCGAGGTGGACAGCTTCCCGGTCGAGCGTTTTCGTCCAGCACTAGATCGTGACGGCATCTTTGATGTCGAGTCTGCGGCCATCGCACCCCACCTCAACTTCGACGCTGCGTTGTGGGCGAACTACGCGCTCAACCCGTTAGTGCTGGCGCGCAACCAACAGCGCGTGCTGTCGCTCGTGCAACACCGTGTGGCAGCAAACGTGGTCGCACAGTTGAGCTTGTTTGAGTGGGTCGAACTCGGTGTCGACGTGCCGGCGGTGCTGTTTCAAGCGCGCGATACCAAACAGCTACGTGCCGACGTCTTGGGTGCGCAAGACCTCAGCGTGCTCGCGCTGGCGGATCTGCGCGTGTCGCCGAAGATCCGCATTTTGCGTGAAGCGGACCAGTTCATCAACCTCGCGTTGATGCCGTCGCTATCGATTCCAACCGCGTCAACGTTGGCGGGCTATGGCGCACGAGGCTACGCTGGCGAGGGCCAAGTCACCTTCACCCCCGAGCTGTTGGCGTCGCG
>JAYTVG010000108.1:0-2475 GCA_043744135.1 Deltaproteobacteria bacterium
GCCGTGGCGTGCACCAGCTGTTAGAGGCCGCTTACGCCTTGCTGCCGCCCGAGCTCAAGCAATCCGCCCTCGACGCGCGCATCACTCCCGAAGACGACGGCGAGGTAAAAGAAGACGAGGTCACCGCGGCGTTGGATGCGGCCGAGCATTTGGTCGAGGCAGACGCCGTGGACGCTGACGAAGCCGTCGCAACGAGCGTCGTGCCCGAAGTGTTGCGCCTCGCAGTGGTCGGCAAGCCGAACGCGGGAAAAAGCTCGCTCGTCAATAAATTGCTGGGCGAAGAGCGGCACGCGGTATCGCCGACCGCAGGTACCACGGTCGACGCGATCGATTCGTTCGTGGAGCACGCCGGCCAGCGTTATCGCTTGATCGACACCGCGGGCATTCGCAGGAAGCGCAGCATCGCGCAGCGCGTCGAGCAGTTGTCGGTGGTGAGTGCGCTCAAGGGCCTGGATCGGTGCGACATCGCGCTGTTGATGATCGACGCCGCCGAAGGTTTCACGGAACAAGATATGAAGGTGGCCTCGTTTGCCGAACAAAAGGGCAAGGCCATCGTCATCGTCGTCAACAAATGGGATATCGCGCAAAAAAAAGAGCTCGACGCAGAGCTATACGCCAAGCAGATCCGAGAAAACGTGCCGTTTTTGGAGCACGCACCGATCCGCTTCGTGTCCGCGCTCACCGGCCGTCGTGTGTTCGACCTGCTCGAAACCGCGCGCCGCCTGGCGGAAAAGCAGTTTTTACGGGTCGGCACGGGTGCGGTGAACCGCTCGCTTCGCGCCGCCGTCGACGCGCACCAACCGCCCATGCACAAAGGCAAGCGCGTCAAGCTGTTGTACGGCGCGCAAGTGCGCACCGCACCGCCGACATTTGTCATCGCCACCAACGACGCTGACGGTGTGCACTTTTCTTACCGCCGGTTTTTGGTGAATCGCTTTCGCGAGGAGTTCGAGTTTCAAGGCGCGCCGCTGCGCGTGATGTTTCGCGAGCGCACCAAACGCAAAGATCCGCGCCCGCGTGACAAGCAGGTGGCTGAGAGCATCGCGCGTGGCAGACGCGCTCGTTAAGCGCCTGCGCGCGTGGCTTGTGCCACTGCTGCGCGCCTTTGATCGCGTGCACGACCGCGTGCGCCGACATCCGGTGGTGGGCGAATTGTACGAAGCCATCGACGGTGTCATCGGCGACTACGTGCGCGACCACGGCCCGATGTACGCGGGGGCGCTGGCGTTTTACGCGATGCTGTCGCTCATCCCGTTCATCGTGCTGTTCGCGTCGGTGAGTGGCTTTGTGCTCGCGGGCGCCAGCAACGACCTCGACGCCACGCTCACGCAGACCGTCGACCAAGTGCGCAAGGTCATTCCCTATCTTGAACCGCGTTTCGCCGACGATCTTAAGACCATCATCGCCAACCGCACGAGCCTTGGAGCGGTGGGGTTCGTGGCGCTGTTGGTGTCGGCGAGCGAGGTGTTTCGGGGCTTAGAGTTTGCGCTCGCCCGCATCTTTGCGCGCGTCGATCACGGCGCCGTCACCGACGCCAAAGCACGCCCGCGCAACTACCTCACGTCAAAGCTCTGGTTTGGTGCGGTGGTGACGGCGACGGTCCTCGCCTACGTCGCGCTGCGCTTAAGCGCCGGCATCCTGCGCCACCTTGCCGAGGTGTGGCACCTGCCTGCAGGACTGTCTGCACTGTTGTCGGACGCTTTGGCGGGCGGCACGATGACGGGGCAGTTGTTTACCGCCGTCGGCATCATCGTCGGCTTCGTGGTGATCGTGAAGGCGTTCACCAAGACCTCGGTGGTGTTGCGCTATGCGGTCGTGGGCGGCGTGGCGTTTTACCTGGGGTTTTTAGCCGCGCACCGGGTCTACGACATCTACATCCAAAAGCTCACGAACATCGGCGCGATGTATGGATCGTTTGCGACGCTGATCGTGGTGGTGCTGTGGATCTACTTTTCCGCGTCGCTGCTGTTGTTGTGTTGTCACGGCGTAAAGACGCTACAGCGTCGTATGGTAGCGGGACCGCGTTGGCCAAAAGACATCTCGACCGCGCAGTTGTTGCTGTCGCCGTTTGACGTGCACGCCAGCGCACAGGGCACAGCGCACAGTCCCGTAGGCGACAGCGGCGCGAGCGTTGACGCCGTCGACACGAAACTTCATTGTTCAACTCAAAACGTCGATGACACTCAGGACGCACCATGACTACCTGGACCTATGACGCACTTGCCACCAGCGCCTTGTCGGTGCTCGACGTCGTGCTGCAACAGGGGCTGACCCCGAAATTCTCCGCCATCGTCGGCTATGAATTTCGTGGCTACAACGTGCTCGCCCCCATCAGCAAACCGGTGATGTCCCTGCTGGGGTTTCAGCGCTTTGCAAAAGGTTTTTTTTATCGCGGCGTCGGCGACGTTGACGCTGCGCCGTGCATCGAAGGCTACAACGTCAAAGTCCCGCGCCGCGGTCGGCTGAGCGATCCGT
>JAYTVG010000109.1:0-2470 GCA_043744135.1 Deltaproteobacteria bacterium
CGTCTGCAAAACATCATGCGCAACAACCGCCGCGTCGTCACGGATGTGCGTTGCAAGGGTCTGTGGGCGGCGCTTGAGACCAACCAGGACATTTCAAAACTGCCCAAGCGCGCACTGCAGCGCGGCGTGCTCATCAACGTCATCGCCAACAAAACCATTCGCATCGCACCGCCACTCATCATCGATCAGCGCACGCTTGATCAAGGCGTCGACGTCGTGGACGAGCTGGTGGCCGAGCTGTCGGTGGAGCCAACGCGCGCATGACGAGCACGCACCGTTCAAGCGCGAGCTCCGTCAAGTCCGCTTGTCGTCGTTCATCGCAAAAGGCCCACCCGACAGTCACGGATTCGCATGTCTCAATCTACAACCCCCGTCGCTGATCCGATGATTCAAGACGCAGCGCAACAGGCGTTCGCGGCCCTGCTGCTCGATCGCGACGTGTTTGAAGTGATCTCGCACGAGGGCGGCAGCACCGAGGTGCACCGCACGTCGTCGCGCGAGCGTGTCGGTGTGGTTGAAGGACCGTTGTTCGCGTTGTTGCGCGAATCTGGCGCCGGCAGCGACGTCATCGAGGTCACGCTCAAACACGGCCACCGATTGCTCGCGGGGCCGCTTCATGATGGGCGCATCGTGTTGCGGCTCCTTAAGATCTCGCAAGCCGCCGACGTCACCGTCGCAGCACTCGAGGCCGACAGCGTGCTGCCGCCCGGCATCGGCGCGGAAATGCAGGCCGCGCTGCTGCAGGGTGCGGGCGTGTTGGTGGTCGGACCGTCGCGGGTGGGGCGCCAGCGCACCGCGGTGGCGGTCATGCGGGCAGTCGCGCCCTTGTTGCGCGTCGTGGGTGTCACCGACAGTTCGTCGCTGGTCGACATCGCGCTCAAAGGGCGGCCCATCGAACATCGCGCCAGCGCCGCGGTGGCATTGGGCGCCGACGCGCTGTTTGCACTGGAGCTGTCGGTGCGCGACCTCGCGAGTTTGGCGCGCGCGCGCCCAAGCGTGCCGTTGCTCGCGAGCATCGACATCGCCACCGCCGAAGCGCTCAACAGCGCGCTCGACGCTGCCGGTGTCTCGCTGTTGGCGGTCGCGACCAATGTCGCGGTGGTCGGTTTTTCACCGCAGGGACGTCCGCGGCTCGTGGAGCTGCATGGCCCGACGCGCCACGTCGACGCGCCCACGAGCGGCGCGGCGCCGATGCGCAGCCACGAGCCCCACCACGAAGCGGTGGTGCCGGTGCGCGCGCTGGGCGGACCGACCGCTGCGGTGTACAGCGATGACCCCGTCATGCACGCGCCCCCCGAAGCGTGGGCGGACATCGGGCCGCACGACGACCCAGGATGGGAGCTGGCGGCGAGCGCGTTGTCGTCGCCGCCGACGCGCGCCCTGCACGATCAGGTGCGGGCCGCGAGTTCGTTTGACGCAGCGCTGGTGAAGCTCCGCGACAGCGCCGCGCGCGCGCCCGCATTCACCCCGCGCCAACCTAGCGCGCATCCGCAAGCAGCGACGTTGCGCGCGGCGAAGGCGGATCCGTTTGGTGGCTTGACGTTTGAGCCGCCCGTGTCGGGCGACGCGACTGAAACCGTCGACGGCAGCGACGAGGATCCGACGTGACCGCCACCGAAGTCACGGTCGTTAAAGAACCACTGCCGCCGCAGCCCGGTCAAGATCCGCTCGTGTCGTTTCGGGGTGCGCGCAAAGTGTTTGGTCGCCAAACCGTGTTCGAGCAGCTCGACCTCGACGTCAAGCGCGGTGAAACCATGTGCGTGATTGGGCCATCGGGCGTGGGCAAAAGCGTGTTGCTCAAGATGATCACAGGGTTGTTGCCCGTCGATGGCGGCGAGGTGTGGTTTGATGGCGCGCGCGTCAGCGACTACACCGACGACGAGGAATTTCTACCCGTGCGCCGGCGCGTCGCGATGGTGTTTCAAGGGGCGGCGCTGTTTGACTCGCTGACGGTCTACGAAAATATCGCGTATCCCTTGCGTGAACAGTTCAACCTCGCGGAAGAGGAGGTCGCCCACCGCGTCGCTGAGAAGCTTGCGTGGGTCGGCCTACCGGGTATTGAGGACAAAAAGCCCGCGGAGCTGTCGGGCGGGATGAAAAAGCGCGTGGGCTTAGCGCGCAGCATCGCGCCCAATCCTGAAGTGATCTTGTACGACGAGCCCACCACCGGCCTTGATCCTGTCAACATCCGCCGCATCAACGACCTCATCGTCAGCCTCAATGAAAAGCTCAAGTGCACGTCGGTGGTTGTCACCCACGAGATGTCGACGGTGTTTGCGGTCGCCACGCGCATCGCGTTTGTCTACC
Source organism: Deltaproteobacteria bacterium (assembly GCA_043744135.1). Taxonomy (GTDB): domain Bacteria; phylum Myxococcota; class UBA727; order UBA727; family VGSZ01; genus JAYTVG01. The sequence goes on from JAYTVG010000109.1 coordinate 2,308, forward strand.
AAAGTCGCATCCGTGCGGTGGGCATGCCTGACGAGATGAAAAACAGCCGCGACCCACGCGTGCGTGGTTTCATCGCGGGGGATCCGCGCCCGTTTGAGGATTGAGTGACCAACGTGAACGACGCACTCGCGCGGGTGCGCGTCCGCATATCGGCCGCGTGCGC
>JAYTVG010000110.1:0-2470 GCA_043744135.1 Deltaproteobacteria bacterium
CGATCGTCAGCGTCTACGCGCGCCAACAGATCGCGTTTGAGTCTCCCGGCGCGGTGTTGGAATTTGCCAACAACGACCTTGGCGCGGAGGTGATTGAAATGACGCTCGCCGACACCGAGGTGGCGCTGGGTGAGATGTTTCATCTGCCCGCGGTGGTGCCGCTCGGCATCGCGCAATTAAGCCTCGCCTACGACGCCGTGCCCGAGGCGCTGCCGATCGAGAGCTGGTCACAAGTGAACGATATCTTGCCGATGGACATCGACGCCGCGCAAACGCCGCCGGCGCTGGGTGCGCTGGCGCGCTCGCTTCACGTCGACAGCGTCGTGGTGCTACGCCATGAGTGGGCGCTGTCGCGCGGGCGCTTGGAGATCACGCCCGGTGTGACGGCGTACGATCGGTGCCGCATCATGGTGGTGGACAACACCGGCGCAACGCTGGTCAACGACGAGGCACTCGCGCAGGTGCCCGTCAACGCGCTGTGGGCCTCTGAGATGTCGTTTGGCGTCATGGGCGGTTCGTGGGGGGACGAAGCGCGCGAGCTGGCGCGCCGCACTGGGCGGATGTGCCTTGAGTCGCTACGCCAAAGTCTCGCGCGCGCTAAGCTCGAAGCACCAGGAGCACCATGAAACTTCAGCACAACGTGTTGGTCTTGATCGCGCTGTCGGTGTTTTCGAACGTCGCAAACCCGCTGTTATTATGGTCGCGGCCCGCGCCACAATCGTTTCTGCTGTATTTCGCGATCGCGTGGTGCGGCCCATTGGCGTTTGTGATCGCAAGCGGCTTGTTGATGCGACGTCTCGTCAACACCGCGCGCACTGTAAACCCCGCCGTCGTCGACGACGTGCGCGTGTGGCAGCTGTTAGTGGCATGGGTCCCCTACGTGGGTCCGTTGTTGGTGGCACGGCAGTGGCGTCGCGTGAGCACCGTGGTCGCCAGCGCCGTCGACGATCCCGCGGTCGCGACCCGGGCATCCACATTGGCAAATATTTGGTTGGTGCTTCAGTTCGCTGCACCGGTGTTGATGATGCTTTTGTGCAGCGCGAACCAGCAGATCGTCGTGGGTGATGGCACACTGTCTTTCGGTGTGCTGTCGGCCGTCACGGTGGTTCCTTTGCTGCTGGTGTTTGGCGCCATGGTGCAGGGCATGACAACCGCGCTCGCCGACTTCACGCAAGCGCCCCCCAAACTTGGCGCCACCGGCAACGACGCGCCTGTCGCTGTGTCGACGCTGTGAGCGGTCTATGACGGCGCGAAGCTAGTCGTTTGGAGCCGACGGCGTAGGGTCGATGGGCGTTGGTTTCAAGTCGACGGGCGCGGGCACATTCACCACCTCATCGGCGAACCCGTACGCGGCGGGAACGATCAAGCCGCGCAGCAGGTCAGGGATCTTCGTCACGCCGTAGATGACGATGCCGGCGGTGACCGCTCCGAGGCCTGCGTAGCCGATGGCCTCGGGTGTGGAGCGATCTTTGGGGTTCGCCTTAAACGTCGCCACCGCTGTGGCCAAACACACCACACCCGACAACACGGCGACGTGGGCGACCGCACCACCGTAGCCGTGGATCGTCGACAGCACGTCTTCCCAAGTGTCCATGGCGGCGAGGTCCTTGCTTTGATGCAAGTCGTCATGGGCGAAGCGTCGGATGCGCATCTTCATGTCGGCGCGGGCGTCTTCGGATTTCCAGATCGGTCCCGCCACCGGCACCCAATGGGCCCAGCGAAACTCGGGCTTAGCGCCCTGCGCGACCGCGACGATCCCGTACGCTGCCAGCCCACCGCGAAACGGCGGCTGAAACAGGTTGTCGCGTTGCGCGTCGATTTGCTCGTCGGGTGTCAGCGGTGACGTCGTCAAATAATACGCGCCCGAAAACAGCAGCTCGCCGACTTGGTTCGACAGCACCTTGACCGCGAGGTAGCTGCCCACCGCGAACAGCAAGCCGCCGGTGAGCGCGACCGAGTAGGGCGTGCCAACCGCAAGTACCGCGCCGAGGCTGGCGAGCGCGCCGGCGCTGAGTGCGAACGCGACACCGACGATCAGCGTCGGGATCTCCACCAGCGCCTGCCATCCCTTTTGCAACAGCATCGCGAGCACCGCTTGCCAGACGTCACCGCTGCGGCCGCCATGAAAGTTGGCGACGTAGTCGACCGCGAACGCGGACGGCACCACACACGCGAACTCGACGATGATGGCGGCGACGTCGCCAATGCCAGGGATCCACGCGACCGGCAGCGCGACGAGCTCACACACAGCCAAGCTGCCCTCGGCCGCGCGCTCAATCTCTCTCGCGCCGTCGTGCCACAATGGTGCACCCGCACGGGGTGGCGCCGCTGATGTTGGCGCTGGCGCGCTGCCGGGTGATGGCGTTTGTGAACTCGCCGCAGGTGCCGCGTTGAGACCTGCCGCGTCGCTGGGAGCTGCGTTGCTGGGTGCCGCGTCGCTGGGTGCCGCGTCGCTGGGAGCCGCGTCGCT
>JAYTVG010000111.1:0-8110 GCA_043744135.1 Deltaproteobacteria bacterium
TGCGGACGCACGGGGCGCGGACAGCGCTGCTGTCGACGACAGTGACCGCGCGCCAACGTCGTCCTCGCGGCGCGCCCCGTCTCGCAGGGTCAATAGTCGGTCGCGGCCGTTGCCGGTGCCGGCTGCGCCAATTGCGTCACCGCTCGTGACATCGCCCAGCAAACGCGAACCTGTCGCTCCCGCGCGACCAGCGATTGGCACCCCAGATGATGGCCGTCCGACCATCGGCACGATCGACGACGCGCGCCCAAGCATCGGCGCCGTCGACCAATAGCTCCTTCTTGTTAACCTCGAGGAACGCATGATTTCAGTTGTTTTTGCCGTCGCTTTGCACTGTGCGCCCGCCCAAGTCCCCGTCGCGTCAGCCGACGTCAACGCGCGCGTTGAAAGCTTGTACGGCGAAGGCGTCGCGTTGTACCGCGCAGGCAAATACCGCCTCGCCATCGAAAAATTTCAGGCGGCCTACGCGCTGTATCCAGAGCCCAACCTTTTGTACAATGAGGCGCGCGCGCAAGAAGCGATCGGCGACCAGCAGATGGCGCTCACCAAGTACCGCGCAGCCTACAACCACAACGACGCCACCGATGACCTGCGGGCCAAGTCGAGCGCGCGCATCACGTTTTTAGAAGCGGTCATCAAAAATAGCGCCAACGCTGCCGAGCCGGCACCCGCCGCCCTCGTCGCCACCGCAAGCCGAACGCCGCCGGCAGCAGCCGACGTCGTGGGGCCAAGCAGCGCCGCTGAGCAAGACGACGGGCCAGGGGTCGGCGTGTGGGTCGCAGCCGGCCTCGTCGGCGCAGGCGCCGCCGCCGCGGGCATCACCGCCGCCGTGTTGTTGATCCCAGGGCCGGCGCATGCCTCAACCCTCCCAACCACCACCATCTCCGGCAAGTGATAGCGAGCTGGACGGGCCTTTGATAGCGAGCTGGACGGGCCTGTGGCTGCGTTGCTTCGCTGCGGTCCTCAGTCACATAGAGGAACTATGCTCCTTCCGGTCCTCGCTCGCGCCTTGCCACAGACCCGTACAGCTCGCTATCCACGTTCACGCTTGATGTTGGCTTTCGCTGGACGGTGCTCGGCCGCTTGAGGCGTTGGCTCGTCGTCGCCTTGATAGCCGCGGTGCTCGGCCGCTAGTCTGGGACTTCTAGGTGCAGCGGGGCTCCGTCGAGGGCGCGATAGATGGCGGCGGTCGCCAACACCTTTTTCACGTAGTCGCGCGTCTCTTTAAACGGCATGCGCTCGACGAATAGATCCGACCTCAGCGTGCCGTGGCGCGCCACCCACGTCGCGACGTTTTCGGGCGCGCCGTTGTAGGCGGCCGCCGCGAGCAGCGCGGAGCCGAACTGCGTGCGGTGCAGCTGTAAGATTGCCACCGCGAGGTCCGCTGCGACCTCGGGCTCAAAGATGCGTTGTGCGTCGGCGAGCGGCCTGGCGCGCAGCACGCACGCTTGGCGCGCCACCGACGGCAACAGTTGCGTCGCCCCTTGCGCGCCAGCCACGGACACGGCGCGTGGATCAAAGCCGCTCTCCGTGCGCATGATTGCGTACAGGAAGTCCGCGTGGATGTCGCCGTGCGACGTTGCTGCTGCGACCGCCGACGGCCATGGCGTGGCGTACGACACGCGCCAACCCGCTGCGGCCACGAGCGCGCCGTTAACGACGCGTGGCGACGGCAAAAACGGCGGTCCGCGACGGTAGCCGAAAAAATAGTCGTCGAAGCTTTGCAGCAGCGCGACGGTGGCGATATCGTTTGGGCCGTCGAGCAGCTGACGCCCAGCGACTCGCGCCTGCGCGTCGAGACCCAGCCCCCACAGCAAGCGTGCCTTAGACGATCGCGATTGCGTGTCTGTCGCGCGCAACACCGCGTCCGCCGCCACGCGCACGCCGCGTACGTCGGGCTTGTGCAACCGGCGCCGCGCGAGCAAGCCGTACCAATCGGTCGCGTCCTCGTTCATCAACTCTAGCCACAGCCGGCGCGCGCCTTGGCCCTGCTGCGTGGCGTGCAGTTCGCTGGCGAGCCAATAGCGATGTTTGCGCGCTTCTTTGTCGCCAGGCAGCGTCGTCACAAGGGTACGCAACGCGTCGACGGCCTTTGCGTGATCGCTTTTGAGCACGTGGCACAGCGCCAGGTACCACCACGCGTTGGCGGCGAACGGGGTGTCCACGGCCAGCTCCGTCAGCGCCACGAACCGCTTGGTGGCGTCGTCGAATGCGTCTGCTTCATAGGCGGCAAACGCTGCGTAAAACTGCGCCTCCACGCGCCGCGCTGCGTCCTGGGTGGTGGCCGCAAGATCGTCAAACGCGTCTTTGGCGTCGGCGAAACGTTGCGCCTTAGAAAACGCCCACGCGCGAATGTACCGCGTGGCGTCGGTGCGCGCCAACGTCTCCGCCCGCGCATGCGCCTCGCTGTAGCGCTGCGCGCGCACCAATGCGGTGACCGTGGCGACCTCGAGTGCGTCGTGCTGGATGGCGCCCCGCGGGTAACCGATGGCGTACGCGGCTGCGGCTTGGGCGTCTGCGGCAGCGACCATCGCGAGGATGCGGGCCGCGGCCTCGTCAGGACTCAGTGTGTTGTCCGCTGTGAGCGCGGGGGTGGGCGGCACCGTACGCGCAGCGACGTGCGCGGCGATTTCGGCGGCGATGTCTTGCAGCGTCAGTGCAGCGCTGTTGAGCAACGTGGTCGCGGTCGGCACGTCGTGCGCGCGCTCAAACGCCAGCGCCGCGACCACTTGCAGGCACGCGCGCGTTCGAGCGTCGGGTGCTGTGTCCGCCGCCGCCACCAACTCGGCCGCGGGCTCCGTCAAGCGCGCCCGCAACGCACACGCATCATCAGCCGTAGCGTTCGCGATGTGAAGCAGCAGCGCCAGCAACACCATCGCTACAGGTCGATGATGCCCTGGCGGATACCCTCGGTCACCGCTTCCACGCGGTTGGTGACGTCGAGCTTTTGATAGATGTGCTCAAGATGCGTGCGGATGGTGGCTTTCGACAGCCCAAGCACGCGCGCAGCCTCGTTGTTGGAGAGGCCTTTCGCGATGATCTGCAGACACTCGAGCTCGCGTTCGGTCAAGGCGCGGCGACCTGACGGTGGTGCGGGTGCGCCGCTTTCGCGCTCTTTGGCGGACTCTTCTTCCGTCTTTAATAGTGCTGGGTCGGGCTTGCCCTGCTCGGGCATGCGGAAGTGGCGCAGCAGCGAGCGCGCCAGCGAGGGCTGAATGACGCTACCGCCCTGTTTCACCTCTTTGATGCTCTCGACAATTTTGGGCGCTTCAGCACCCTTGAGCAAATAGCCAGCGGCGCCGGCCTTGATGGCCTCGACGACTTTGTCTTCTTCATCGAAGATCGTGAAGATTAGGATTTCTACGCTCGGCCATTTGGCTTTCACGGCCTTGGTGACGTCGATCCCGCTCATCTGCGGCAGGCCCAGATCGCACAAGATGACATCGGGCGGCTGCGTGAGCTTGCCGAGTTCATCGAGCGCCTCTTCGCCTGACAGCGCGGTGCCAACGATCTGAATCTCTTGAAACGACTCGAGCAGCTTGAGTTGGTTTTTTAAGATCTTCGGTTGATCTTCCACGACGAACAGACGGATCGAGTCCATGACGAAACCTCAGTGCAACGAAAACGTGACGCCGCTACCATCCCCCCAACCGCCGTGAAACTCAAGCGCGCTGCAGAGATGTTGCTGTTTACGCGCCAGCAGCCGAGCCGGTGGTCAGCCTTGACGCCGCGATGGGCTTGACGACTAACTCGACGCTGGTGCCCTGCCCCGGCGCGGCCACAATGCGGACCTCGCCATTGGCCTTGCGAGCGCGCTCTTTCATGTTGATCAGGCCGTAGTGGTTTTTCGGCGTCTTTTGCGGGTCGAAGCCCTTGCCGTCGTCGACGATCTTCAAGCGCAGGGTCTCGGGCAAAAACGACACCGACACGCGCACTTGTTTCGCGCCTGCGTGCTTGGCGATGTTGGTGAGGCATTCTTGAAGGATGCGAAAGATGCCGAGCTCTTGTTGCTCCGCGAGCGTTTGTTGGTCGCCGTCGATGACGAGCTCAATGGGCACCTTGTGGCGCGACGTGAAGGTCGTGCACATGTTTTCGAGCTGCGGCACCAAGTTGAAGTCATCTCGCCACATGCTCACCGCGCGACGCACCTCGTCGATGGCTTCCTCTGCGCCGGTCTTGAGTTCTCTGACCTCACTTTGGATCTCAGCATCGCTGCGCGTCAGCGTCATCAGGTACTCGGCTTGAATGATCACGCCCGAAAGCGACGCGCCCAGGCCGTCGTGGATGTCGCGCGCGATGCGGTTTCGCTCCTCGACGATCGCCATGTTCTTGAGACTTTGCTCAAGTTCCAAGATCTCGCGGTTCTGCTTTTCCTCGCGGCTCGTGAGGTACACCATGACGTAGACGGCGACGCCATTGAGCGCCGCGAGCCACGCCAAGCGCAACACCTCCACTTGCAGCGGCGGCGCCGTCGCCCGCACCTGACCCATGAAGATCACTGCCGGCAGCACGAGCAGCGGCGGCAAAATCGCGACGGGCTTTGGGAACAGCAGCGCGAAGAAGATCGTGAACAGCAGCTGAATTCCGATCGCCGGACTCTGCAGGCCACCTGAACGCGCGATGAGCGAAAACAACACCACCAAATCGAGTAGCAGCGTCGCAAACATCACGCGCCGTCCCTGGATCGGGTGCGCCGCGTAGTACTGACACACGAACGCCCACGCGATGCCGAAGCCAAACACCACCCATGGCAGCGCGCCGTGGGCATCAAAGGCGACGCGCCACGACGGCAACAGCAAGATGCCAAGGCCGAGCGCTAACAGCGCCATCCGCGCGTAAAAAATTGCGCTCGCCCGCGTTAAAAATCGCTCGCGCAACCGCAGCGCCTCTTGCGCCCCGATGCGCACGGTCAACAGCGGCGGATTTAACGAGGGTGATGATGTGGACATGCGACGCTCACCAACCTTAGGAATTCATCGACCTCGGGAGGTGAACAAAATAGTTCATCGACCGAAGTTTTGGCGCATCAACGATCGAACGAAACGAACCAGCAAGCATCGAGCTTGGTGCGATGGCTCTCGCGCCAAGTTAACCTTGATTTTGCAGATCACGCCGCGAGTACAAGCGACCGCGCCATTCGACGTTGCCGGTGATGGCGAACACCGCTGCAGCATGAAGCGCCGCGGCACTGATGACGAGCGCGCCGATGGGAAACAGCAGCGCTGCGAGCGGCTCGAACCGCAAGATCGAGCGCGCCTTCAGCAACGCTGCCATCGGCAACACCACCGCCAACAACGCCGGCGCCACCACCCACGGGGCGTGCCCAGTGAGCCACAACGGCAGCCCGATCACCACAAACAGCGGCGGCCCCACCGCGGCCGCCAACAACGCTATGCCCATGATCGCGGTGAGCACGGCGCTGTTGCCAAAGGTGCCGATGACCGTCTTGCGAATGCCCGCATACATCTCGCGCAGCGACGTGTAGGGCCGCAAGCGCACTTGCGCCACCGCACGCATCACACTGCCGCGCCCGCCGTCTTCGCGCATCATGCGGCCGAGCGCCCGGTCGTCGAGCATGGCGCCGCGAATGCGCGCATGCGTACCACGCAAGCGATACGCGTCGGCGCGCACTAAGTTAAATGCGCCGATGCCGGTACCGGTCTTCGAGTCAGGTTGTGCCGCGCGCGGGTCCAAAAAACGCAACTGGCACAGCAACACAAACAACGGCAGCACCAGCGCCTCAAACAGCGAGCCCGCCTCCATACGCGGGTGCACAGCGAGGTGGTCGAGGCGTTCGCGCTGCATCGCGGTCACGGCGTGAAACAGCGCGCGTCGACCGTGCAGCACGTCGGCGTCCGAGAACAAAATGTACTCGCCTCGCGCGCGACCTTGGCCGAGTTCCAGCGCGTAGTTTTTAGCAACCCAACCGGGTGGCAGCTTTTTTGACGTCAGCACCAGCAAGCGTTTTGTGGCGCTGGCCATCCGGTGCAAGATCGCGTGGGTGCCGTCGTCGCTGCCGTCGTCGATAACGATGACGTCCAGGTCAACGCCTTCTTGCGCGAGCAACGACGCCACCGACGCCTCGATCGCGGCGGCTTCGTTGCGCGCGGCAACCACTGCGGACACCTTGACGGGGGTGGCAGCCGCGTTGATGACGTCAACGGCGGAAGGCAGACGCCGCATCGCCTCGATGGTGCGCCACACACGCGCGAGCACAACCATCCAGCCGAACATGACAATGGTGGCGGCCACGAGGCTCAGCTGGCTGAGGAGATGCATCATGAACGACGCTGAGCCTTTCACGCCGAGCGAGCCCTTGTCCAAAACCTGGTGTGCGATCGCCGCCGGCCGAGGCTAAAACGTGGTGTAGCCGAGCACGAACGCAAGCGCGCGCTCCACGCACTGACGGTCTTGCACGTAAGCGACGCCCAGCGGCGAGTTGCCAAAGCCCGTGTCACCATACACTGAAACGCCATTTGCATCCGTTGTGCCGGTGGTGCCAAGCAGGGTGTCGACCTCGCCACGCGTGGCGCCGATGCCGACGCCAGCTTCGGCGCCAGCGAACGGCGGCGACAGCGTGATCGACGTGATCGCCGTGGCGCCGCTGCATCCTGCGCCCGCACACGGGCCCGCGATGCGGATGCCCGCTGATGACCAGATGCGCACGAACACATCGACGTCGCCGACGACAGGCACGTTGATGGTTGCGGTGCCCTCGGTGTCAAACGCGGTGCCGAGCAGTGTTGCCGCGTTGTCAAACGTTGACGAGCCGATCACAAGCGACCCTAAAGCGCCACCATCTGTCGAGAAGTCTGTGGTGAACTGCCAGATGTTCGTGCTTTGCGGCCGAAACGCCACGAACCCCTGGATGATACCCGCGTTGTCGACGAGGATCTCCATTCCTGCGCTCGCTTGCACGATGGCGGTGCCGGCGTCGCTGACGAGGACAACGCCCACCACGCCTATGGGCAGTGGCGCGCCGATCGACAAATCGCCGTAGTCTGCAGCCGCACCCGGCAACGTGACGACGCGCGCGACGCGATCGGTAGCGGCAGCTTGCGGCGCGCTGGTGGCGATGACGCCGTCGGTGTCGACGTACTCGACTTGCACTCCCGTCGCGCACGCACGCAACCGATAGGGATTTGTGCCCACGAGTGCGGCGCCAAACGCAGCCTCGCTGTCGGCACGTGTGGCGGCGATCGGGATAGCGGCGCCCGCGTCAATACTCACGCCCGGCATCAGGCCGGAGGGCGCGAAGTGCAGCACCGCTGTGGGCGCATTTGCACACAGATTCTCGACGGGACACAAGTCGCCTTCGCCCTCTCCTTCGCCCTCGCCCTCGCCTTCTCCTTCGCCTTCACCCTCTCCTTCTCCCTCGCCGGGAGGGCCCGAGTTTACGGGACAGGCAGATGCGAGCAAGAGCAAGGCGATGGGTGCAATGAGACGCATGTCTGTGAGTATCAGGCTCGCAGCACTTCACGCACGCAGATCTTTCGCACCGGACGCGTCGACGGATGTGTGCAGGTGGCGGACGGCCGCGGGGCCAGCACCTGGCGGCATCACAGCGGGACGAACCGGCAAGTGTCCAGCAAAAGCGTGCCGAGGCCGTGCAGCGTGGCGACCGCATCGGCGGACAGTGGCGCAGCAAACAGTGTGGGGTGCTTGCGCAGCAGGTCTTCGAGCGGTTGGGCAACGTGGCGCTTGCCGTTTTTTTCGATGGCGGTCGCGATCTCCGTCAGCTCGGCGCGCACGGCGCCCGAGGTGCGAAGGGCCGCAGCGAGGTCGGCGCCGCGACGCAACACGGGGCGATGCTCAAGGTGGGCGATGGCGTACAACAACGGCAACCGCGTCTGCAGCACGTTCGGCGCCGTGCGTGCGCTGAAGCGGGCCCCGCGCATCGATTCGGCCGCGGCGAGCAGCACCGACAACACCGCCATGATCCCGGGCAGGTCGCGGCGCGGCAACCAACTCACCTGCAAGCGCAAGATCCCCGTGAGGGCGACCAGTTCGCGCACGCTGCGCGCGGACAGCCTGTCGTTGATGGCTAAAAATCGGCGCGCGGCGGTCTCTGTGCGGTGGATGTGGTCGGCCTCCTCCTGCAGGCCGAGCG
>JAYTVG010000112.1:0-2466 GCA_043744135.1 Deltaproteobacteria bacterium
GTTGTGACACGCGTGCGCGCTTTGCTAACGGCGCATCGGTGAATTACCTTGTTCACCTCCCAAGGTCGGTGAATGGCTGGCAACGCGTCAGCGTCGTACGCGCACACACACGTGGTGGCGTCGCGCACGCCCGCCGCAGTTCGCGCGGGAGTTCGCCATGACCACCTTAACGCTCACATCCGCCATCATGCTGCCCCGTGGGCTGCAGGCGCGCGTGCTGGTGCTCAACAAGAGCTTCCACCCCGTCGCCGTGACGCGGGCGGGACGCGCGTTTGGCTTGCTGTTTTCGGGTGCCGCGCGCGCACTTGACGCGGAGTTTCGCTCGTTTGACTTCGCCAGCTGGGCGGAGCTTGCACACGAGCAGACCGACGATCTCATCCACACGCCGCGCATGGTGATCAAAGTGCCGCGCGTGGTGGTGCTGCAAGCGTACGATCGCATGCCGCGCACGCAGGTGCGCTTCTCGCGGCAAAACATTTACCTGCGCGACGGGTTCACGTGTCAGTACTGCGGCAAGACGCTGCCACGCAGCCACCTCAACTTGGACCACGTCAAGCCGCGGTCGCAAGGCGGCAGGACGTCGTGGGAAAACGTCGTGTGCTCGTGCGTGCGCTGCAACCTGGAAAAGGGCGGACGCTCTCCCGCGCAAGCTGGGCTGCGCCTCAAGACGGAACCGAAGCGTCCGTCGTGGTCGATGCTGGCGCCACGCATGGGCAAGGTGCCGTATCGCGAGTGGCTGCCGTTTTTGGATCCGACGACGGCGGCATACTGGAATACCGAGTTGCTCGACGACTGAGTGACGAACTCACAGCAAGTCGCGGCGGTTGATGCGAAACACCGCGAACGCCAAAAACGCGAGTGCGTACGCGATCGCGTAAGCGGCCGCGGACGCGATCGACGTCCACGGCACCGCAGCGTCGCGCAGCGCAGTGAGGTCTAAAGCCGCGAGGTGTGGCAACACGGCGTAGATGGCCTTCATCGCAGATGTCGCGGCGCCGAATTTGCCGGCCTCGATGAGCACCAACAGCTCGCCCGTCAAGCGGCCGAGCACAAAGAACGTCGCGACGAAAACCGCGCTCACCGTCGACGAGGAGCTGACGCCAAAAAACAACGCGACCGCGGCGAGCACGATGCCCTCAAGGCTTTGAAACAGCGCTGCGACAAATGCGCTGGACGCGTGCTGCCCCGAGCCGGTGGCCACGAGCAGGCCCGCAATCGCACCGCCGAGAACAACATTGCTCGCCACCACCAACATCGTCGTCGTCAAAAAGCGCCCGACGACGAACTCGCCGCGCGCGATCGGGCGCGCCAACATCAAGTGGGCCTCTTTGGTCTCAAGCTCGCGCGTCACGGTCGCAATCGGCACGATGGTTGCCATCGCGGCCACCACCAGCGACGCAAACGCGAGGCCCAAGCTGTGAAGGACGCGACCCCCTTCCCCAGCCGACACCTCCTCGAGCACGAGCGACGCCACCACGAGCGCAATGCCGGCGACCAGCACGTTGAGGTAGATGCGGCTGCGGATCAATTGCACAAAGCCGACCGTCGCGATGGTCCATGTGATGCGGATGCGCGCAATCATGAGGTGCTGCCTCCAATCCAGCCCAGTAACCGCTCTTCCAACCGACCGTATGCGCGCTCAACGGCGACAACGCTAAAGCCTCGCGCCGTGAGTTCACGCGCGACCTCGAAACCGTCGCGGTCCACGTGCAGCAACCAGCCGTTGCCCTCGCGTGTGGCGCGCGTCAAGCCAGGCAGCGTCGGCGCTTGAGCGAGCGTGCTGTCCACCGTCACGTTCCAGCCGCTGGCTTCCCCGAGCGCTTGTCGGGTGGTGCCGTCAAACACCACGCGTCCTTTGGCGATGGCGACGACGCGGTCACACAACACCTCCACATCCGACAGCACATGCGACGAAAACAACACCGTTTTGCCCTTGGCGCGCTCGGTTTTGATGATGTCGCGCACCAGTTTGCGGCCGACCGGATCAAGCCCGCTCATGGGCTCGTCTAAGATCAACAACTCCGGGTCCTGCAGCAGGCTCAGCGCCAAGCACAAGCGCGTTTGCATGCCCTTCGAGAAACCGCCGATGCGGGTCGTGACGGCGTCCGCCAGGCCGACGGTCGCGAGCAGCTCCGCGGCGCGCGCCGCGCAGTTGCGCAAGCCGACCAGCGCGCCGTGTAGCTTCAACACTTCTATAGGTGTCAAAGTAGCCGGTAGGTGAGGCATCTCTGGCATGTAGCCGATGCGCGCTCGGGTCTGCCGGTCGTGGGGCGACGCGCCGAAGACGCAAACGTTGCCGCGCGTTGGTTTTGAGGCGCCGATGATGTGCTTGATGGTGGTCGACTTGCCGGCGCCATTTGGGCCGACAAAGCCGAGCGTCGCGCCAACAGGTACATGCAGGTTGACGTCGTCGAGCAAGGTGCGCTTGGTGCCCCAAAATCCGACGGCGACATTTTTGCACAAACC
>JAYTVG010000113.1:0-8088 GCA_043744135.1 Deltaproteobacteria bacterium
GCACTGCTGTCGTCAGCCGACGACAAAAATGACGGCACTGAAAAGCTCACGTTGATGACGTTGCACGCAGCCAAGGGTCTCGAGATGGATGTGGTGTACCTGTGCGGACTTGAGGAGCACGGCTTTCCGCACAGCCGCGCGCTGCAAGACGGTGCGCTCGACGAGCTCGAAGAAGAACGTCGGCTCGCTTACGTCGGCATCACGCGTGCCCGCGAACGCTTGGTGCTCAGCCATGCCGATTGGCGCATGGTGCAGGGACAAAAAAAGCGCCGCACGCCGAGCCGCTTCCTGTCGGAAATTCCGCGTGAGGTGTTGCAAGGAGATTTGCCTCCTGTGCGCTTTTCCCCGTTTGCGTTTGAGCGCCCGCTGACGCTCGCGCGCCCGCGTTACGACGACGTGCTGGCCGATACCCGCGGCCACAACAGCCGCATGGACGCAGCGGGCGATGCGCGCATCGAATACGACGACGTGCCCAGCCGGCGCCTCATCATGACCGACGCGGAGTTTGTCCCAGATGGCGAGGTCAACGCGCGCTTCGTGCGCCGCTCGTTTGCGCGCGAGGGTGCGCCGCCCGCGGACACAGCGCACGCCACCGTCGACGCTGCGGCTGACCACCATGGACTCACCGCGGGCACGCGCGTATGGCACAAACACTTCGGCGTCGGCGTGGTGGTGGGCCTGCGCGGCATCGGTGCCATGGCGTCAGCGCTTGTGCGGTTTGACGAGGAGCGCCAGCCACGCGTCATCGTCATCAAACACCTGCAGCATAACCCTGGCGCTGTGTAGCGTTATCGCGTCGCTGGTGAACGTCGGCGAATCTGCTATGCGCGCGAGCGGAGGGTGGTATGTGCGGCATCGTTGGCGTGGTCGACACCAAACGTGAGGGGCGCGTGCCGGACGCGTTGACGTTTGATCGCATGGTCGACGCCCTCGCTCGCCGCGGTCCAGACGGACGCGGCGTGTGGAGCAGCACGCACGCGCGCCTCGGTCACCGCCGCCTGGCCATCTTAGATCCCACCACGGCTAGCACGCAGCCGATGGTGCGTGACGACGTCGTGCTCACGTACAATGGAGAACTCTACAACTATCAAGCGCTGCGGGCGCAGTTGCAGACGCTCGGCTTCACGTTCACGACGCGCGGCGACACCGAGGTCGTGTTGCAGGCGTGGCGCGCATGGGGCCCGGCGTGCGTCAGCAAGTTCAACGGCATCTTTGCCTTCGCCATCGTCGACGGTGCGCGGACGTTTTTGGCGCGCGATCCACTGGGCGTCAAGCCGCTGTTTGTGCGCATGCACGCTGGCGTGGTGTCGTTTGCGAGCGAACTGAAAGCCTTGCTCGCAGACCCAGCGGTGCCGCGCACCATGAACCCAAGCGCGCTCGACGCGTTTTTCACGCTGGGGTACGTGCCGGCGTCGGACTCGCCGTTTTTGGGGATTACGCAACTGCCGCCCGCACACACCATCGACATCGTCGACGGACGTGTACAGCAGCAACGCTATTGGACCCCGCAGATCCGTGAGTCGAGGCTGACGCTGCCCGACGCAGTCGACGAGCTGCGCCAGCGCCTGCAGCGCAGTGTCGCGCAACAGATGGTGAGCGACGTGCCGCTCGGCGCGTTTTTGTCGGGGGGGTTAGATTCAGCGAGCGTGGCACGCGAAATGCTGCAGACCGGTGCTGCGCGCGTGCAGACGTTTTCGCTGGGATTTTCGCACGCAAGTTTCGACGAAAGCGCGGCTGCCGCCGCCACCGCGCGGATCTTAGGCACCGACCACCACGCACTCAACGCGGACTTCGACTTGCGCGCCCAAGTGTTGAGCGTCGCCGACAGCAACGACGACCTGCTCGCGGACGCCTCGTTGTTGGCTGTCGATGTGTTGTGCCAACAAGCGCGCAAGCACGTCACGGTTGCGTTGTCGGGTGATGGTGCAGACGAATTGTTGGCGGGCTATCCGACGTACGTGGCGGGGCATTTGCTCAAGCCGTGGCAAACGCTGCCTCGCGTGCTGCGCCGTGCTGTGCGCCGCGGCGTGGCGCTGTTGCCCACCTCCACCTCGCGCTACACCGTGCGCGACTTTGCGCTGCGGTTTTTGGATGCGGCCGAACTGGGTGCAGGCGAAGATTTCGCATCGTTTCGCAGCTACACCGACGAGGCCATGAAGGCTGATGTCGCGCGGGCGGGCCTGCTTTTGCCCTCGGGGGTGTTGGCGGCGTACGGCGCGCCGTTGGTGGACCCGGCGTACCAGTCTGCAACACTGCTCAAGCGCATGTTGGTTGCGGATCTCTTGTCGTATCTGCCGAGCGATATGTTGGCGAAGGTGGATCGCGCCAGCATGCGCCACGGTCTGGAAGTACGGGTGCCGTTTTTGGACGTGGAGTTCGTCGACTGGGCGCTGACCCTGCCGTCGTCGTTGTTGCTGTCGATGCGCGGCGAAAAAAAGCGAGTGTTGCGGGCCTACGTCGCGCGCTTCATTTCGCCACAGGTCGCGCACCGAAAAAAGGCCGGCTTCAACGTCCCAATCGCTGCGGGTTTCAAAGGTCCGCTGTACGAGCTGCTCCTTGACACGGTGCGCAGCGAGCCGTTTGCGAGTGACGGCCCGCTGCAGGTCGCCGCCGTCGAGCGCATCGCCGACGCCCACCGCGACGGTCGCATCGACGCGGGGTTTGCGCTGTACGCGATGTTGACGCTAGCGCTGTGGTGGCAGCGATTTGTGCGATGCTGAGGGGCGACGACGTCAGCCGCTTCGGAGGTCATGCGCCACATGCTCACACATCAACAATTCAACGCTGTCTACGCGCTGCTTGATCGGCCGCAAACGCTCGACGCGCACGGCAACAGCGTGGACTGCGGTGTGCGCTGCGGAAAGTTTTGCTGCACGGGCGGCACCACGAAATATCTGCTGCCGGGCGAGCAAGAGTTTTTAGCCAGCGAGATGTCGCGCATGGGCAACGGCGGGTTCGACTTCAAGTCGATGGTGTTTTTTGACAGCTTTGCGGCTGAAGTCGTCGAGATCGGCGGGTCGCTTCGGTGCGTCTGCGACGCGGCACGATCGATCCGACCGTTTAACTGTCGCGCGTTTCCATACGCACCGCGCATCGTCGGTCAGCGTGTCGTCGACCTCGACAGAAACGCGCTGCGGTATCTGCAAGCGTGTTGGATCGACACCCCCGCCGCGCATTGGAAGCAAGGCGCCATTGAAGCGTGGCAGACCGTGCTTAGCGACGCAGAATCGCTATTTTTGTTCGCGCGGTTTGGCTTGGCGTGGGACTGGAACCAAGCCGTCGAGCGCGGCGAAAACCCCGGCCCGGTGTTGCCGCTGCTTGCGCAGATGAAGGTCCACAACACCGCCGACAACTGGGCGCGCGCCGCACGTTTCTTTGTCCGCACGGACTGATATCGCCAGCGCATGCAAGCACCCGCGCCCACCAAACGTTCACTGCCCGTCGCCGTCGTGCTCGGTCTCGCTGCCCCAGGCCTTGGCCTGTGGTACGTCGGGCGCGCGCTGTGGGCTGCTGCTGCGTGCGCCGTATGGCTGCTCGGTTTTGTCGCCGTCAGCGCACTCGTGATGACGCACGATCCCGCAGGTTTGGTGGCGGCGCAGCGCGCATTTTTTGTCGGCGTGCTCGGTGTCAGCGCGGCCGCGGCTGGCGTGCTCGCGCTCAAACCGGCGCCATACAAAAACTATATGCATCCGTGGTGGTTGGTGGGCTACGCGCTGTTGGTGTGGACCGTGAGCGGCAAGGCCCGCGACGTCATCGTCGCACAACACATCGGCAACGTCGTGGGCCTGCCCGACGATCACATGGCGCCTGGACTCGCACGCGGCGATCTGTTGGTGGTCGATCCACGTCGCGCTCCGCAACTCGGCGAGCTGGCGGTGCTGCCGACCGCGACATACCCCGCGGTGTTGCGCGTGGTGGCGGTCGGCGGGCAGCGCGCCCTGATCGACGGCGATCAGTTGCGCATCAACGGCAGCACCACCGACGAAAGCCCCTGTGGCGTCGACGAACAGCGCGCAGTTGGCTTGGCGTGCGCAGCCGTGGCGATCGGCGCCAACCGCGTCCTTGTGGGTGGCACGGGCTGCGTGTTGCCGCCGACCGACATCCCTGACGACAGTGTGTTGCTGCTGCCCGACGCGCGCACGTTTGCGCACTGCCACGCCTACGCGCAGGTCGTGAAGCGAAGCACGCTTGTCGGCACCGCGGTTTCATCGCGCGCCAGCAGCGCCAACCGTTAGCGTCGTCAACCGATGCGCATCACGCACGCACGGCGTCGCTATTTGAGCGCTTGCGTGCTTTCAAACACGGTCTTGCCGGTGCGCGCGTTGTACAAACGCAAAGCTTCGACTTCAAACGCCACGCCCTTGACTGTGTGCGCCCCCGCGGACAACACCCACGTCTTGGCGAACTTGCCCACCAACTCGATGCCGAGCTGACCGGTGCTCGCCAACCGCGACAGATCCATGTCCATCAAATCCTCAGGCGAGGTGCCATCGATGGGGCGCTTGTTGACCACGAGGTTGCCGCTCGCGGACAATTTGGTGGGCCGACCCACGGTGAGCGCGAGGCCGTTTCGAACGTCGTACAGCGGCGCCCACACAAAGCGCGTGACGTTGCCATCACGTCGCCCGCCAAACGACAGGAGATTTTCGTGGCCGGGCCCGAGATTGAAGCTGACGCGCTTGTTGGTGACGTTTTCTTTGAGACCCTTGGTGTTGTCGAGGCACTCGCCGTTGACGGAGCCGTCCCCGGCGTCGCACGCACCCACCAACACTGCGATGGCGCCCGCCGGCCGCTCAAGCACGAAGGCTTTGGCCTTGAGCTCGTCGAAGGTGGCTGCGGCCAGGCTGACGGTGATGGCGACTGCGATGTGAATCATGAACGCATGGTAGGCGCGTCGCTTGGAGCGCGGCCATCGGGCGACCGATCTGAGACATGCGTTGAGCTTGGGAAAGCTATTTCACGACGTCTGCGAAGCGATAGCGCGTCGATGGCGGGTAGTCGTGAATCGCTTGCCAGTCGTCAGAGACAAGATGAAACGCGACCGACGCGATGGCGCGCGCACGGGCGGCGCCCACCTTGACAGCCAAAAGCCGCTCCCCTTCGGCTTGCAGCGCACGGATGGCTTGCTGCAGTGCCTCCAACTGTTGCGGCGGTGCTACCGCCAGCTGCGTGATGCGTTTTTCGCGCTCGATCGCCAGCGTATGCAGCGGTTCGTACAAGCCCGATGCGTTACTTTGCGCCAGCATCCACTGGGTCGCGTCTTGGCGCATCTGTTGTTGTTCGTTCATGAACTCGACGCCTCCCGCGGCGATGTCTTGCTGAAGTTCCACCAGCGTCGACGGCGGTTGCCAGCGCCGTGGCGCGCCCGAATCGTAGTCCCACATGTCGAGCGCTTCGGCCGCAAAGGCAGGGCCAAACGGTACGAGCACGTCGTGGGCCTTGACCAGCAACGCATCTTCGGTGCGCTGTAGTTTGAGTTGTTGCGCCGCACGTGTGCGCTCGCTTTGTGCATAGTGAGCGACCAACACCTCAAGGCGCTGCGTCAGCAACGCCGCCAGCGTGCGCGACGCCTCGTCGGCTTGCTGCATGTCGAGGTGATGCTGTTGCGCCATCGCCAAAAACACCGCGCGGTTGATAAACGCATCTTGGTCACGCGCATGGGCGAGGTAGGCGCGCGTGCGCACATCGTCGTCGCTGGGCCGCGTCAGCACGATGGTCGTGGCCGTCAGCGCCGCCACAACGACTGCGGCAACCATCGCAAACAGCGCGCGGCTTTTTGGCCTCGCAGGCGCACGTTGTTGCGTCAGCGGCGCGACGGCCCGTGACGCGCCGCGTACTACGCGGGGCGCGGAAGCGCGCGCGGTGACGGCTGAAACGGCCGCGCCCTCGCTCACTGCCTCTGTGTCATGCCCGTTTGTGTCGACGACGCTCGGGAGGCCGTCTGCGTGTAGGGCCGTCGATGCGCTGTGAATCGCGCTGCCAAGCGACACCACAGGCGCACTCCAACTGTACGAACCTGTCAGGTCGCCGTGCAGCGCGACGCTTGGGCCTTGTTGGATGCGCGCGTCGCGCTTGGCGAGTTCGTCACCCGCCACCAGCTGCAAAAACGCCGCCACCGCATCCGCACCTGCGACGCCTCGACACGACGGCACCGCGTCGTCGATCGCGAGCGCCACGTCGTGCATGGAGCTGAAGCGTTTGGCGGGATCGCGCGACAACATGCGCAGCACGACAGCATCGAGCACGGCCGCGTCTGCCCGCAGCTTCGACGGCGGCTCGACGGTTTTGTGCGACAGCGCGCGCAACGTGGCTTGCAATTGTTCCTGCCGAAACAACGATTGCAGCGTGAGCAGTTCCCACAGGACGATGCCGAGCGAAAACTGATCGCTCAGCCCCGTCACCACTTCGCCGCGCGCTTGCTCGGGCGACATATACGACAGCGTGCCGGGAACGGCGCCGGTTTGCGTCTCGCTCATCTGCCGGTCGCTATGCGCCACGCCAAAATCGCCCACCTTGGTGACGCCGTCGATGCGCACGAACAGGTTTTTGGGCGAGACGTCGCGGTGCACGATGGACAATGCGCGACCGCTGGCGTCTTTGGCGGTGTGCGCGTGGTGCAGTCCGCGTGCTGCGTCTGCCACCACCCGTGCTGCGACCTGAAACGGCCACGTTAGGTCGCGTTTTTTCGCTCTGCTTTTCAGCGTGCCAGCGTTTTCACCGTGCACGTACTCGAGCACCAAAAAGCGTTGCTGTTGTTCTTGCACCACCTCCACGATCGACACCACGTTGTCGTGGGTCAGCGCTGCCACGACGCGCGCTTCGTCGAGCAGGCGGTTGGCCAACAGCTCATCGTGTTCAAGCTCAGGGAGCAGCCGCTTGAGCACGACGGTGCGCGCAAACCCGCCGATTCCTTGTTGGCGCGCTAAAAACACCTCGCCCATGCCGCCGACGGCCATGCGTTCGATGAGGGCGTAGCGCTGCATGCGGCGAGGCTACGCTGTAGCTCGGCGTTTTGGCAGTGGTTGGCGGCGCCTCGATTGCGGATGTGCGTTGGTTAGTGCGCGCTGACGTCGGTGACGGCGTAGCTGAGCGCGCGCAGACCGCGCAGCAGGTTTTGTCGCGAGATGCGCTCACCGTCGCCGTGCATGGTGAGGGCCTCCTCGCCTGACAGCACAATGGGCACAAAGCCATACGCGATGACGCCCTTGTCGCGCAGGTGGATGGAGTCGGTGAATCCCGGTGAAATCACCGGGCCGACGATGCTGCGCGCACCGGGGTCGGCGAGCGTCGGCGCATAGGTGGCGAGCGCGCGATACAGCGGGTCATCCCAGGTGCTGAAGTTGGCGGGGCGCGCGTCGAGCACCTCAAACGAGATGCCCTCGACGTCAGCGGTGAGCTCTTTGAGTTCCGCGAGTAGCGCGTGTGGGGCGGTGCCGGGCAACACGCGACAGTCGAGCTGTGCGCCCACCTCTGCCGGCACCACGTTTGGGGCGTTGGCGCCGTAAAAGCCGGTGATGTTGACGGTGTCGGTGATGATGGCGCGCGTCTGCGGTTTGGCCAACAACTTGCCGACGACAAGGTGGTCCACCAGCATTGGACGCTGCATCACAAAACCGCTGAGGCCGCCTTCGTCGCGACCCGCAGCCGCGAGCAACGCGTACAGCGCCGGATGAAGGCGCGGGTGGTCGACGCGCGCGCGGATGCGGTCGAGCGCCAACAACAAGCGCTCCGGGGCGCGACCCGGCACCGGCGTGCTGCCGTGGCCCGGCGGACCGCTGGCTTTCATTTTGAGCCACAGCACCCCGCGCTCACCAACGGAGATCGCAAACGCCGTTTGGCCCGGGAACAGCGCATCTTTTAGCCCTAAGCCACCTTCGTTTATCGCGTGCGTGCATTGAAAGTCACTCCAGCGATCGTTGACGACGTGGCGCATGCCTTGGCCGCCCAGCTCCTCGTCAGCGACGGCGATGAGTACGATGTCGCGCGTGAGCTTGACGTTGTTGCGCTTGAGCATGCGCATGAGCTCCACTTCAAAGACGCCCAGCACCTTCATGTCGAGCGCGCCTCGGCCCCACAGCACGCGCGCGT
>JAYTVG010000114.1:0-8071 GCA_043744135.1 Deltaproteobacteria bacterium
CTTGGCCGCCAATTGGGCAGAGACAAAATACTGCAGCGACGGTTGTCGCAAAGCCAAGCTCACGCCCATCGACGCAGCCTTGGAGGCAGGCATCCTTGCCGCGTTGCGCTCACAACCACGCGGGAGCACCATCTTGGTCAGTGACGTCGAAGCTGCTGTGGCGCACGGTGTCGCTGCGCCCGTGAACGACTTGAGCGAGCGCGCCCGTCGTGCAGCGCGGCGTTTGGTGGTGAAAGGATTGGTGGACGTCGTACAGCGAGGCCGCGTGGCCGACCCGTCGACCGCCCGCGGCGCGATGCACGTAAGGCTGCGAGCGCAGTAATCACGAGGTGCGATCCCAGTGTATTGCGCATGCTCAGCCCCGGGATGCTGTTGCCGCGAAACCTGCCGAGCCCGCGCGTTGTCAGCACCAGTTGACGTAGTGTTGGCTGTGGCCTTTTGCCGGGAGCGGTCCATGAAGCGGTACCTGACGGGTGTGCTCAGTGGTGTGCTGTTGAGCGCGGCGTGTGCGCTGGTGTTGATCGCGGGCCCCGCGGTGGCACTCGCTGGCCCCGACGCCACCTACAAAAAACTCCGCGTGCTGGCGCAAGTGCTCACCTACGTTCAGCAAAGCTACGTCGACGAGGTCGACGGCGACGCGCTCATCTACGACGCCATCAGCGGCATGCTGTCGCATCTCGATCCATTCTCCGTGTTCATGCGCCCCGCCGAATACGAAAAGTTGCGCGAAGACACCGCAGGCGAGTTTGGCGGGCTCGGTGTTGAGGTCGGCATGGACGGTGCGGCGCTTCGCATTGAGGTCGTGCACAAAGAGGGGCCCGGTGCGCACGCGGGGTTGAAGGCCGGCGACAGGATCGTCGCGGTTGATGGTGAGTTGATGGACGAGCACGCGCTCGACGCCAGCGTGCGCTTGATGCGCGGTGTGCCGGGCACGCGCGTGGTGTTGAGCATCGCGCGCAGTGGCTGGGAGGGCACGCGCGACATCCCGCTCATCCGCCGCCAAGTGAAGATCCCCTCGGTCGAGGGCGAAGATCTCGGCGGCGGCATCGGCTACGTGCGCATCCGTGCCTTTCAAGAGCGCACCGACCAAGAGCTGGCGGCTGCCCTCGCGGTGATGCGCGAGCGCGCGACCGCGGCGGGCAGGACGCAACCGCTCGGCTTGGTGATGGACTTGCGCGACAACCCGGGCGGCTTGCTCGACGAGGGTGTGCGCGTCGCCGATCGCTTCTTGCGCGATGGCATCATCGTGACGACGCAAGGCCGAAACCCGCGCAACACCGAGCGCGAGATGGCGCGACCTGACGGCACCGAACCCGACTATCCCGTGGTGGTGCTGGTCAACGAAGGCAGCGCCAGTGCCGCCGAGATCGTCGCGGGCGCGTTTCAAGACCACAAACGCGCCAAGCTCGTCGGGACGCGCACGTACGGCAAGGGGTCCGTGCAGACATTGTTTGGGCTCGACGACGGCGGCGGCTTAAAGCTCACGATCGCGCGCTACTTCACACCCAGCGGTCGCAGCATCCACGGCACCGGCATCGATCCTGACGTCGTGGTGCCCGCGGCCAAGGACCTGCCGCTCGGTCTCGTGGGGGCCGATCGCGCGCAAAAGGATCCGCAGGTGCGCGCGGCAATGGAGCTGCTGCACGCGCAAAAAAACCTCGCGAAAAAGCCGAACTGAGCCCGCACGCGCCAGCACACGGCGCGCACTTGAGCAGGTGAAGGTCACCGCATCGCGTGCGTCGGCGCCGGCCGCTAAAACTCTAAAATCAAACTCACACGGCGCGGCAGCGGTGATGTCTCTCCCGAGAGTCGGTACGCACTCGACGTCAACACCGACGTCAAACACACCTCTTGAAATGACGACAGCGACAGCGCCTTGGTGACGGCTTCGAAGTGCTGGTCGCTGACGGTGCCGCTGTCGGCGTGCACAGACGTCACCCATCGCAGCGCACCGGGCTTTTCGACGCCCACAAAACACTGCGCAAGTGCTGGGCTGCGCGCTGCGACTTGCACGCGAAATTGCGCCAACCACGGCGGGGGGGTGGCGTCGTCAAGCGGCATCACCGCACGCTTGTGGGGCCGCACCTTGCCGATGAGCGGCGGCGCCACCGCGATGGCGACACCGACGTGCGCGGGTCCTGTGGCCACAGCGCCGCCCCCCGCACCTGCAGGTTGTGGCTGCTCGCACTCGCACTGAAACAACAACAGCAACAACAGCAACAACAGCAACAACAACAGCGCCCGGCGGACGTTGCGCTTGCGGCGGTTGTTTTCTTGGAGCGCCTTGAGGTCCGGCGGCGTGCGCGCGCGCGCACGTTGCAGCGCGTCGTTCATCCGCGCACGACCCGCGGCCGTTGCCACCGCGAGCGCTTCGCGCTGGTGCAGCAGGCGTTGAGCGAGGCGCAACTTCACGGCGGCGCGTTGTACGTCGCTCATTCGTGCACACTCCAGCCCCACACCAAAGCGCCGTCGGTGTTGCGCCACTCCACGGGCGTGAGCTGGATGGGCGTAAACGGGCTCGGCGCACGGTCGTCGCGCCTGATAAACGGCCACGGCAACGCGTCTGCGGGCGCCAAGCGGATGCTGCCCGCGTAGCTCTCGTCATCGGGGCGCAGCGTCTTTGCGCGCTCCTGCACAGAGCGCTCGAACGCTTGCACGCCATCTTGCAGTTGGACGATGGTTTGCCGCAGCTTTTCGATCTTGTTTTGCAGCGCCGTGGGCGCTTTGATTGCGATTCGCTTTAGCAACAGCTGCGACAGCTCGAGCGTCACCGCGTGATTGTGCCGTACGTCGAGGGGCTCAAGCGCAAGCTCCTCGGTCATGCGTTTCACAAACATGTAAACGCCGTGGGGCTCGCCCTGCATCTCGCGTTCAAGGGTGCGCAACATCAATCCCGCGTCGCCCGCAGCAAGCGGCTTGAGCTGCGCGACCGTCCGACCGAGGACACCCAACTGCTGCGCGACCGGCGCGCCGTTTTTGGGCGACGACTTCGCGATGCGATCAAACGACACGCCGTCTGCCGAAAACGCCGCGCGCCACAACAGCACGCTGACGGCGTCGTTGTAGTCGACAGGCGCCAGAAATTCGCCGAGCACCGCCAACACCGCGTCGCTGGTTTGGTATTGGGCGAGCACGAATGTCAGCCAGCGCTTGGCGAGACGGTGCACCGCTTCGGCATCTTTGGAATCGTCGGATTGACTCAACGCGTAGGCAAATGAACGCAGCGCTTCGGTCTGGTCGCCGCGTTTGAGTTGGTCCACGCCGCGCGTCAAAGCGATCGCACCGCGCTCGCGAAATCCCGTCAACAACTCCATCACGAGCAGGCGTTGTCCGCGCGCACCGAGTGCGAACGCGTCGCGCAGCGCGGGGTCGTCGGTCGCGTACGACAACCAATGCTCGACCTCCACGCCGTCGCCTTTGCTGACGGCCGCATCGGTGAGCCGCAGCAGCGCCGTCGTCACGTCGGGATGGCCGGGGTGATTTTTGTGGCTCTCGTCGAACAGCGCGATGCGCCTCCCCTGCGACAGCGACGACCAGCTGGTGGCGCTCCAGGTCAGCGCGTGCGTCAGCATCTCAGCACGTTTGGACGCGTAAAAAGCCTCAAGGCGGCGCGAGCGCATCAACTGCGTGCCCACCTCAGACACGCCGCTGCTGTGCGCGATGGTTTCAAGCCAGCCGCTTTTTTGACGCTCCCGCGACGCGGCGAGTTTGGTGAGCGCGAGTTCCAGGTCAAACAGCCGCGTTTGCAACAGCACATCCGCCTGCACTTTGTCTTTGTGGAGCGTCTTAAGCGCGAGCACCAGCAGATCGCGCAACATGATGCCGACGCTGAGCCGATCGTTCAGATCGACCCAGTGCAGGGTGTCTAAGCGCAACAGCGTTTTGTACTGCATCCAGCATTTGCCCGAGTACAGCCGCAACGACTTCATCTCGTCGTGCGACAACACGTCGTTGAGCGACACGCGACGCTGCTGCAAGCCGGCCGCGAACGAGCCGTACGTGCGCGGCTGCGACGCAGGATCGGGCCGTGCGCTCGCTTTCAGCAACCAATTGTGTAGCGCAAGCGGCCACAAGCCGGCGCCGTCGTCGTCGATGGGGAAGCCGTCTTGACACAGCCCCGCCTGGCCGAGCGCCGCCCACACCGCCGAGCCGAAATCGGCGTCGTGGGTGGGGGGCTGACCCTGATCTTTGAGCGCGTTACGCAACAGCCATAAGCGCAGCGTGTCTTTGGGAGCGTTGTGACGCAAAGCGATGCGCGCATTGTAAAACAGCAAGTCCTGCGGCACCGGTGCGGCGTCGGTTGCCGCAGGCGTCGACACTTGTGACATTTCGGTGGATATCGAAGTGTCTTGAGCGCGCAGCGGCGGAGTCATCGCGAACAGCACCAGCAGTGCGCCCAGCGCGCGCTTGGCGTGCAGCAACGCTGGCGCGCGCCGCGCGTTCAAAACGCGTACCCGAGCGCGACGCTCAGCTCCCACCACAAGCCCAGGCCCGTCTGCGTGACGGGTGCGAGGATCGGCACGGCGATCAGTGCGCGCGGTGAGATCAAAAAACCCGGCTGAAAGTACACGTCGAGCATCAACCCCGCCATCGTGTGATAGCGCGCGCGGTCCACCAACATACCAGGCAACGCGGTCGGTTCGATGCCTTGCAGCTCCTCCGCGGTCAGCGCGGGGAACGCCAAGTCAGGCAAGGTATCAATGACCTTTTGTTTTGCGAAACTGAGCGGATAAAATAGATAGCGAAATCCACCAACTCCCATCAACACCACCTCGGCGGGTGGCACAAAATCAAACAGCGGCGTCACCACGCCTTCGACCAGCGGGTAGGCCGCGTTGACGTCCACCTCGACGTGCCAAGGTCTGCCGTTTTGGCGGTAGGGGGTGAGTGCGAGTTGGTTGCTAGCCTCGGTTGCAACAGGACGCATATACGTCACCGCCACCTCGGTCATCACGTCGCCAAACGCCTTCCTGCCGGTGGCGCCGATGCGGTACGACCCGAAGGTGTTGCGCTCGAGCAGCTCGCTGCCATAAAGCGCCACCGCGGCCGTGGACCGGCGCCAGTCAAAGCGCACCGCGCGCGCCGCCGAGCCCAAGAAGTGCTCGGTCATGGCGTCCACGGGCGTGCGGTGCATCTCAATGCTGCTGTCAACGGTCTCGCTGCTCAGCGGCGCAGTCGGTGGCGGTGTTGGTGGCGGTGGCGCTTTTGGTGCGTCATCGACTGGCGCATCAACGAGCAGCGGCACGGCATCGTTTTGGGCGTGCGCGAGCGGCGACCGCAGCGCAACCACGACGACGCACGCAAGGGTGGTGGCGAGCCGACTAGGGGTCAACAGGAAACCCTCCGTCTGCGGGATCGGGATATTTCGGTGTATAACATTGATCGAGGTACGACTCGTTAAAGCGGACTAAAACGTTGTAGACACCAGCGGAATCAAAGGTCGGGTGCCCGCAAAAGCGCGAGCACTGCGTCAACACCGTGCTGATGTCGAATTCAGCGAGCGTCCACACCGGACTGCCGAAGTCGGCCTTACCCGGGAAGTCTTTGCCAAACGGCACGGTGAAGCCGTACGCGGTGCCTTCACCGGCGAGCACCGTCGTATAGTTGAGATGCAGCAGGTACGGAAAATCCCACAACACGCCGAGCTCGTAGCGCGTGGCGACTCCCGCGGCTTGCACGAACGGCAGCGCCAACAGCGGCACGGGACCGACGATCTCAGGCACCCCTTGCACTTGAAACACCACCACACCGAGGTCGTCGGTGGCGCAGTACGAAAACGCGTCGTCGGGCTCAGCGGTGATGGCCTCGTCATTGTAAAACGTCACGACGCCAAATGGGTCGACGTCGACGCTGTGCGACAACGGTGTTTGCAGCGGCGCCAAGAAGTCGAGCGCGTCCATCGCACCGGTCTGTGCCTCGCCGTATTTTTCGATAAACTTGGTGTACTGCTTGCGGCTGGGCAGGATCGGCAGCGACGTTAAGCTGACAGGCCCCAGCTGCAGCACTTGATCGGGCACCACCGCGCACGATCGCAGACTCGCGTCAGACACAGCCTCCAAATCGTCGCCGATATCCGCGGGGCACCACAGCGTATGGCGTGCGACGACAGCGTCAGTGATGGCGTGCGGGGCGCTGTCAAACACGAACGCGCCCGACAGCCGCGGCGAGCTTTTGGCCGCCTCAAACGGAAACACCGGGCCAAGCGCTGCTTCGATGGCGGCCGCAAGCGCGTTTGCATTGTCGGGACGCTGCAGGCCAATCACCAGCACCATGTCGTTGCCAAACACGCGCTCGGCGTCGATGCGGTCTTGAAAGCGCTGCGAAAGATCCGCGACGAAGTTGACGTCTTCGATGCCGGGGTCCACGCAGATGATCTCCGCATCCGACAAAAACAACCGTTGCCGCTGCATCTGCAAGTGTGCGTCGCTGACGATGTCGGTGCAGGTCTGAATGAAATACTTTAGCTGGGTGTTTTGTGACAGCGGACTGTGCAGCGCGGGAAATGCCGGCGCCACCTGGGGATTTTTTTGCGCGACCGCCACCGTGGTAAAGCGCCCGGACGCGCTGGCGTCGACGACGGTGCTGCGCGCACACAACACGGCGTCGTCAGAGCTTGTGAGCGGCAAGCTGTTGGGATGAAAGCGAGCACGGTCACGGGTGCGAAGCGCATCCCAATCTCCCAATTGTGCAAATCCGAGTGGGCATACGCTGGAGATACCGTAGCCGTAGGGGTTGTCGTCGTGCACCGCCGCTTGCACGTCAGCCGACAAGGTGCCGCTGGCAAAGGTCTCAACAGTGAACTCGCGACGCAGCCCGAGCGCGCTTGCCGCGGGATTGCGAATGGCCGGGAACTGATGGCGCAAGCGCCACTGCACGCGCGTGTTGTCGTCGTTAAACACGCCATAGACGATGGCGCTGCGGTTGGTGTGGATAGGTCCGCTTTGCACCACGTGCGCTTGCACAGGGGCTGCGAGCGTGAGCTTACCGTCTTTGTGGTAACGCAAGCGCAGCGCCATATCGCGCGGTTCGAGTTGCACATGCACGCTGTACGAACCGCACATCGTGTGCACGCCGCAGTTCGCTGCCACGTGGGTGTGCACGCCGGGCAACGACTGCAGATGCACAAACGGTTGGTAGTCGTTGTCGGTGCGGTAGGTGATTTCGATTTGCGAAAGCGGCGACAGGCCTTGTTCCGCATTCACGCGGTAAAAGACAAACAGCGTTTGCTCATCTTCAAACCAAGTCATGTCGGCGATGGCGAACTTGGCACCGACGTCAACGAGCGGCACCTTGATGGGAAACCAGCAGCCGACGCTTGCCACCAGCAACAACACGATAGCGAAACATCGCAGACGCGCTGTCCGCCGCATCTCACAAGATCGGCGAAATGTCGTTCGGGTCGCGTGCGCTGCCATCGGTGCCTCCGCTATGACGTGACCAACGATTGAAACTGCGCTTTCCCTCGCGCATATTGAACCTTAAGCGCAGCGATGAGCTCGCTTTGGCCGCGCTTGGCGAGCTTGGTCTGCTCAGGGCGTGACGAAAACGTGCCGTTTTGGCGGATGGCGTTTTGAAGCGACGGCGACAGCTGCGGCAAAAACGTTTGGCGCCACGCGGCATTTTGAAAGGACAACCACGCCGCGAGCGCGCGCACATCAACATCCAACAGCAAGTCGCTGCGTTGTTCGGCCGGGATCTTGTCGAGCATCTCGCCGAAAAACACGTCTTCGTACCACTGTGGCGTGCTGCCGCGTTGTAGCGCGTGCGTGAACAGCTCTGAGCGGCTGCCCGTGGGGACAAGCGGCAACAACACCGACAACGCCGTGGCGCCGTCGAGACTTGGCCCACGATCGGAGACGCTGCGTTTTGACGGGGCGGGCAGCGGGCGATCCTCACGCGCCGCTGCGATGCACGCAAAGATGTAGACGCTTTCTTCTTTCGAGATGCGTGTGGAGGCGAGCAGCTGCTCGGACACCGTGATGCGCATATTCACCGGCATCAAGTTGGCAACATCGTACTGGCTGTCGCGCGGCACCAGCGCGAACAACAACGCACCGACGCGCGGCGGCAA
>JAYTVG010000115.1:0-2458 GCA_043744135.1 Deltaproteobacteria bacterium
GCATGCTTTGCGATCGCTCGGTCGCTTGTTTGCGCGCATGCAGCGCTGGGAATCGTTGGTCGCGATCAATTCTGAAGAAGCGCAGCTGGTGTCTGACCAAAGCCAAACGGTCTCGCTGTTGTTTAAAAATGGCGAAATTCTCTTTGACCGTCTCGCGCGCGCCGACGACGCGATCGCATCGTATCGCCAAGCGCTCACGCTGATGCCGACGTACCTGCCAGCGCTCAAAGCGCTCGGTGCGATCTATGCGCAAAGCGGCCGCCACCAAGACTTGATTCAGATGCACATGGAGGAAGCGGACGTCGCCAAGCGCAAAGAACAGCGCACCTACTTGCTGTACCAGGTGGCGCAAATCTGGGAAGACCAAGTGAAAGACAAGGCGGCCGCAGTCAGCGCGTTTCGTGCGGTGCTGGCGCATGACCCGCAGTACCACCCCGCGATGCGCGCACTCGCGCGCAGCTACACCCGAGACGGCAACTGGACTGAGCTTTTGAAGATTCACGAGGCTGAGCTCGGCTTGTTGTCTGATCCGCGCGAGCGCGCCGTGATGCGCTTACGCATGGCCGACATCATGGAGCTGCGCCTGGCGCAACCTCACGAAGCCTTGGTCGCAATCGAGGCCGCCGTGCAAGAGGCGCCATCCTTTTTGGCGGTGCACGAGCAGTTGATTTCTGCCCTGCGGCGCCGCAGTGACGCAGCTGGTGAGGTGCGCGCGCGCGAACGCATGCACGCGGGTCTGCTCGACACCGCGAGCCGCGCCGCCAACGACGAGATGCTCGCCGATTTGTTGATGCACCACCAAAACGAACCCGCTCGTGCGTTGGTCGTGATCCAGCGCGGCGTCGCGCATGCCCCCAAAGACGGCGCCATGTTGCGGCGCGCGCTGCGCTGTGCGCTTCAGGTCCGTGACCACGCATTGGCCATCGGTTGGGCTGAACAGCTGGCGCAGCTGGAGGCCTCAGGCGCGGAGGCGGCCAACCTGGAGATTCGCTGCGCGGCGTGGAAAGAAGCCGACGTTGACCCTCCGCAAGACGCACTGGGCAACTACGTTCGAGCGCTCGCAAAAGACCCGGGAAATCCTGTGGCGATTCGCGCCATCGAGCGTTTGTATCTTCAGCGCGATTGCTTCGATGGGCTGTATGCGTTGTACGATCAAGAGCGCGCGACCTCCAAAGACGCCGCTGTCGTCGCTGACTTGTCGATGAAGATGGGCGAGCTTGCCGAAAAACACCTCGGCCGTAACGACGACGCGCTCGCTTGTTATCAGCGGGTGCTCGAGGTGTTGCCCGCGCATCTCCCCGCGATCACACGCATGCGAGAACTGTACGGGAAGTTGGGCAATCCGTCGGAGCAGTTGCGCATGCTGACGCAAGAGGCCGCGTCGTCAAAAGATCCCGCGCGCGCCATCACGACGTTGCTTGAAGCGGGGCAGATCCAGCGCGACCGCTTCGGCAACGTCGACGCCGCAGTGGATTGCTTTCGGCGCGTCCTCGAGCGCGACGCGCTGCACTCGACCGCGTACCAATCGCTTGAGACCTTGCTGGTGGCCAACTCGCGCTGGGAAGAGTTGGCGCGAACTTACGTGCGGCGCGCCGATGCCGTGACGGAGCTGCCGCAAAAAGTCGAGCTGCTGAGCAAAAGTGCACACATGTTGGGGGAACGCCTCAAACGCTCTGCCGACGCCGCCGACGTCTACGAAAAAGTGTTGGCGCTGGTCCCCAACAACTCGGGCGCGCTGTTGCACCTCGGCAACTTGCGCTACGCGCTTGGGCAGTACGACGGCGCTGAAAAGGCGTACACGCAGTTGGTCGGCGTCGCCGGCGACCCCGTGATGCTGACACCCGTGCACGAGCGCCTCGGTATCATCTTCACCGACCACGTCGTCGACGGGCAACGCGCGATTCAGCATTTGACGTCGAGCCTTGCCATGCAGCCCGAAAATCGCGAAGCCCGGCGCAGGCTGGCGAAGAGCTACGCTGCTGCCGGTTCGGTCGCACAGTCACTGGCCACGTACCGCCAGCTCGCTGAGAGTGCCGTCGACAAAAACGAGAAACGTGAGTTGCACCTGAGCGTCGCGCGCATGTTGCGCGAGCACATGGGGGACACCATCGGCGCGACCGCTCAACTGGAGTTGGCGCTCGCGTGCACCGACGACAAAAACGATCAAGCGAAGGTGGTCGATGAGTTGGCCGCGCTGTACGAAAGCAGCGGCAATCTGCGCGGGCTGGTTGATTCCACGATCAAGCTCGCCGAACAGGCAGCCATCAGCGATCCGAAGCGCAGCAGCGAGCTGTGGTGCCGCGCGGCCCGCCTACAAGCCGACAAGCTTAACGCTGTCGACGACGCCGTCAAAAGCGTGCGCCGCGGCTTGGACTTGACCCCCGACCACGTCGAGTTGCGCGTGTTGCTGGCGGGGTTGTACGGCAAACTTCCAAACCAACACTTGCTCGCCGTCGAA
>JAYTVG010000116.1:0-2457 GCA_043744135.1 Deltaproteobacteria bacterium
CCGCCGGCTTCCTCGTGAAGTACGCGGGCGGCGCCGTCGGCGAGATCAGCGAACCACAGGGAAAAGAACTCGCGACCGATGCGGGCGCCGTGTTCGGCCAATGAGTCGCCTCGACTGAGCGCGTTTAGTCAAGCGCCGACAACACCCGCGTACGGCGGCTGATCTGCGACAAACCGCCGTCGTTGATGGCGACGTGCGACACGTTGAAGCCGAGTTCACGTGCCAGCGCCACTGCACGATCGGATTGCGCGGGCGTACTTGGGTAGTCGACAGCGATCATCGGCAGGTTGGGAAAGCGTTCGCGCAAGGCTTTGAAGGTCTCGCGGTTGTACTTCTTGTCCTCGTCCGACGTCGGCACGCCCGTGTTGGTGCCGGCACCTTTGACGTGGTAGCTGACGTCCTCTTTTTGCAGGCCACCGACGTAGCCTTGCTCCACCAACCACGGATGCGCCTTCACGAGCTCTTCGCCGTTTTGTAAGATCGCCGAGAACTTGGGGTTGCCGGACTCGGCGCGCGCAGTCTCGACCATTTTTTTAACGTACTCCGCACCGGACTTCGTCGAGCCCGCGCGCGGCACATTGTCGAGCATGACGCCGTCAAAGCCCTGCTTGGCGACCGCGACCGCCTCATCAATGCGGCGCTTTTGCCACTTAGGGTTCGTGAAGTCGGGAATCTGCTCGCCCCACTGACCATCGTTGCCTGTGGCTTTCACGCCGGGGGGCAACGCTTCGCCGGGCTGGGTTTGAAACGCGTTGTTGTACGCGATCGGGCTGATGCCGGCGGCTTTGAGCTGCTGCACCGAGGTGCCGGTCGCGCCACCGGGATCGAGCACCGCTGCTCCTTTGACGCCCGCCGCTTTCAGTTTGCTGGCGCCCTCGTCGAAGCTGGCGCCAATCAAGTATTGAAAACCCTTGCCGAGCGCGCCCGCAAGCGGACTTTTGTCGGCGGTGGGGGCTGCGCCGTTCACCATCGCGCTGGGTGCGGTCGTCCCAGCGACGTTCGGGGCACCGACATCTGCGGGCTTGTTGAGCGCTGCACGCGTCAGCGCGCCCACCCGCCCGTCGCCGTTGAGCTCGTTTGCCAATTGGAAGCGCACCACGGCGCGTTCGGTGAGCGGGCCGAAGTTGCCGTCCACCAGCAGCGCGGCGCCGCGCGCATTGAGCGCCTCTTGCGCGCGCCACACGTGTGGCCCCGTGTCATTGCGACCGACGGTTGGCGCATCGGAGGGCATCGCTGGCGCGCTCGCGAGCGCTAGCCGAGGCTGCGCCTTTTGCATGCTGTCGAGCGCTGCCGGTTCGCCGCTAGGCTCGGCGCCATCAACACCAGTGGACGTGGCCACTGCCACAAGCGCGGGCTCGCGTTTTACGTCGCGGGAAAAGTCTCGAGTCCGGTCGTCGGCGCGCAAGGAAACCATCGTTCACCTCGCGAAAGGTATCGGTGCAGTGATGCCACTGACCCACGCCCCCCTATCGGTCAGGTGGCGACTCCTCCCGTTGCCCGACCCGCGGCAAAAGTTCACCGATGCGGGCGGTCATGCCCTTCGTGGTGATTGCGACGCCCGAGCTGCCCCACGTGATGTTGCGGTCTTCGATGCCGAACATCTCCGCGGCGCGCTCGAACCTCCGCACGAATGCAAGAGGGTTGTCCACGGTGTAGGCCACCGACTTCGACGTGAACGGCGCTCCAGCCTGCGTCTTCGCGGCGAGCGCCGCCTGCGCTTTCTCCAGATCCGCGCGCAGGTTTTTGGTTTTCGTTTCTGGCTTCATGGACACCCTTGTTTCGCATCGAAGGTGTCCACCAAGACGGGTCCTGTCGTCGCTGCCGACTATTGCGCAGCACCATAGGCGTTGTAGTAAATCGTGCCTTTATCACCACCGACCCAGATGTGCGCCTCATCCAGCGCAAAGCCAGTGTACAGGCGGCCAAAGTTTGAGATGGCCGTGCTGTCCATGGCGGTGCCCAACGCATTCAACGCTGCCGGCAGCGTCCAGGTTGCTCCGCCATCGGTGGTCTTCAAAATCAGCGGCATCAGCTCGTTATGAAACGTGCCGACAATGAAGCCGACCTGATTGCCGGGGGCAAAGAAGATGAAGTTCATGATCGAGCGATTCGTCGTCACGCGTGCCGGCAGTGGCAGCGCATTCCACGTGGTGCCGCCGTCGGTGGTCCTGAACAAACGTGCGCCGCCTGTGTTGCTGAAGGTGCTGTCAGAGGAGGCAACAAAGCCATTGTTGGCGTCGGTGAAGTACACCGCTCCAGCACCGACGGCATTTGATTCTTGGCTGACAGGGAGCTCGACAGGGGTAAACGTGCGCCCGGTGTCGTGCGACACGCAGATCAGGTGAATCTCAGGGATCTCCGCCCGCGGCACGTACGCCTGCAACGTGCGATCCGGGGAGATGTACGTGGTTTGCAGGAAGACTTCGCTGCTGCGACCCAGCGGTGCATCAACGCAGC